>NZ_AP019547.1:902490-1203321 GCF_013168275.1 Candidatus Nitrotoga sp. AM1P
GCATTTCGTAGAGTTTCCAGAATATCCGTTAGTAGCGGCAAGGAAATTCCTCTGACTGCCTGGTAAGCAATCGATGCTGCCCAAAACGTGGTCAGCACACTAGCAACGGTTAGCGCTGTCCCGAAAATACGTGCACGCCAACTGGTCAACAATAGAAGGGTTAGCATAAAAAAAGCTATAGCGGCTATGCCATAGCTATATGCAGCGATGCTTGTCAACATTAAGGTTGTTCCATTGGGTTATCTACTACCCTTACCCAATATAACGACCTGGAAAGTATCGATCAGTATGAGTACATCCAGGAATAAGCTATTGTTTTTCACATAGTACAAATCATATTGGAGTTTCTGGATAGAGTCCTCAACTGAGGCTCCATATTGGTAACGTACTTGAGCTAAGCCGGTTATTCCCGGTTTAATACTATGCCTCACATTATAATAAGGGACTTCTTCGCAAAGCTGCTTTACAAAAAAAGGTCTTTCCGGGCGTGGCCCAACGAAACTCATTTCTCCTTTAAAAACGTTTAGAATTTGCGGGAGCTCGTCGATTCTCAGTTTGCGAATGATCCGTCCTACTTTCGTCGTACGTGTGTCATTTGCAGCCGCCCATTGAGGCTTCATCCCTTTCTCAGCATCATTTCGCATACTACGAAATTTCAACACCATAAAAGTATGGCCATCCATACCGACTCGTTCTTGCTGATATAAGATAGGGGTTCGATCTTCAAAATAGATGCATAGCGCCGTAATCAATATTACCGGGAACGAAACAATCAAAATAATAGCGCTGGCGAATAAATCGAAAATTCTTTTAATAAAAGATCGCAGGAAACTCTGATCAAACCCACCACCGAAAACCAACCAACTTGGTTGAAGAGAATCCACCCTGATCTGGCATGCTTCACGCTCAAAAAAAGACGCTGCATCCGTCACTTTAATTCCATTTAATTTACATACCAATAACTCCTGAATGGGGAAACTTTCACCGCGCCGATTATTTACCGCGACAATAACCTCATTCGCGTTATATTTATTTGTCAAACTTATTAATGAATTCCCAGCCGGTAAAATAGTAGACGGTAGCATACAGCTTGCTTCGCCTGGCAACTGAACAAAGCCAACGATATTATATTTATGGTAGCTAATATTATGCATGGCCAAATCACTGCATTCCTTTGCCAGCGTACCGCATCCTATAAAAATAATTCGTGACTCCAAATACTTTAATTTGAACAATTGATAAAAAACAGTCCTCACCAATAAAATCAAAACAACAGCGATAACGATTACGATACCTAAAATACCGCGACCAATATAAATATCTGGCACTATATAAAATGCCAAAGTTATGATGCCAAACCCTAAGGCAAAAGAAGGCATAAGCCGGAGAAAGGTATTTCTCATATCCTCTCTATAATTGTGCTTATACATACCAAAAGCACTCATACTGAAAACCATCACTAATGCAAATGCACATGCCGTCAGGAAAAAATTCTCCATCTTGACGAAATATGGAAAATCGCTATCAAAGAACCGAATAGTCGCCCCAAGATAGACTGAGGCCATGAAAACAAGAGTTTCAACAAAAAGCAGAACGGACACTATTTTGGAGACATAGTGATTGGAAATTCTAAACAACATTAATTTACTCCAAAAGTTTGCTGATATTTTAAGTCATGCTCACATCATATCGACTTTTATAACAAGAACATTAGGGATGTTAATAAACCGATAATTATGAGAATAAGATTGAAGCTTTCCAGCATATCTGCTAGATTTAAAAAGTTATGATAATAGCAAAGTGAGTTTAATATGGACATTGTTGCCGTAGTTGGGCTTGGCTATGTGGGTTTACCTCTGGCTGTAGAGTTTGGAAAAAAACAGCGAACTATCGGGTTCGATCTCTCCGCTACCAAAATCGAGAGTTACAAACGACATATTGATCCAACCGGAGAGTTGTCAACCGAAAACCTGCAGGCAGCGACACATCTTACCGTCAGTTCCGACCCAACCGAGCTATCCCTTGCCGACTATATTGTAATCGCAGTTCCAACGCCCGTAGATAGTGCCCATCAACCCGATTTTTCCCCTCTTGTTGGCGCCAGCGAAACAGTTGGAAAGAATATGAAGTGCGGCGCAATCATTATCTATGAATCCACAGTTTATCCTGGAGCCACTGAGGAAATATGTATTCCAGTTCTGGAAAAAAACTCTGGTTTAGTATGGAAAAAAGATTTCCATATTGGGTATTCTCCAGAAAGAATCAATCCCGGCGATAAAGAGCGCACTCTCACTTCCATTGTAAAAATTGTATCCGGAGATGATATAAACACTTTGGAAAAAGTAGCAAAGCTTTACGAAACTATCATCAGTGCTGGTGTACACAGGGCATCCAGCATCAAGGTCGCAGAAGCAGCAAAAGTGATCGAAAATACCCAACGTGATCTGAATATTGCATTAATCAACGAATTGGCCATCATTTTTGATAAGCTTGAAATTGACACACTGCAGGTATTACAAGCCGCCGGCACTAAATGGAATTTTCTTCCATTCCGTCCTGGGCTGGTCGGTGGACACTGCATTGGCGTAGACCCTTACTATCTTACCCACAAAGCAGATATGATTGGTTATCATCCCCAAGTGATACTGGCCGGACGCCGCATAAATGATGGAATGGCCAAATTTATTGCGGAAAAAACCGTGAAAGAAATGATCCGGGCCGGTCTCAATGTAAAAGGCTCAAAAGTAAACATACTCGGATTGACATTCAAGGAAAATTGTCCTGACCTGAGGAATTCAAAAGTCGTGGACATCATTCACGAACTCCGTTCCTACGGTGTAGAGGTACATATCCATGATCCTGTAGCAACCGTCACAGACGCTCTCCACGAATACGGCTTGGAACTTAAAACTTGGGAAAACCTACCACGCGCAGATGCACTCATTGCTGCAGTTTCACACCGTGAATTTCTTGCCAGACCCCTCACCGACTTCCAAACAAAAATTGTTCCAAATGGCTGTTTTATAGATGTAAAATCTCATTTTGATCAGGACGCGTTACGTGCAACCGGCGTTAATGTCTGGAGACTTTAAAAAAGTATTTTACCTCTATGTGATTCATAGTAGTAATACTTCGATAAGTGCAAGATGAACAATAATAATAATTTGTTAGAAATCCGCTCATCCTTCGAGACTCAGGACGAACGGATTTCTTATTCTGCGAAAAATTGAAAGTTGATTACTCACTTCAATTAAACAATACCAGTAAAATCAATTAATTGGAATAATTTTTACACGTTGCTAGCACATTATATCGCGCTGTTGTTTTATCAGTTTAAGCCAAAATGAGATTAAAAGGAAAGAAGTTATGCCAAATATAAACAGGAAAAAAACCACCGTCTTTATCATTTTTGGAACGATCCTGTTCATAGGTGGCGTTACCGCCTGCGGCAAAACGCAAACCTCCGAGACACTGATTACTGAAGCCAAGCAGTATCAACAGAAGGGCGACAACAAGGCAGCCATCATTCAATTGAAAAATGCATTACAAAAGAACCCAGATGATGTTGAAGCCCGTTATCTTTTGGGCACCATTTATAATAAAACAGGAGATTCCCCATCAGCCGAGAAGGAATTCCGTAAGGCATTGAGCTTGGGCATGAGTCCCGCCAAGATATTTCCTGATTTGGGTAAAACCCTACTCATGCAAGGGAAATTTCAGATAGTTCTGGACGAAATAAAACAGATTCCAGGGGAAAAAGAATCTACTGAAATATCAATCTCGCGCGGTAATGCCTACCTAGCCTTAGGCAAAGGCCAGGAAGCAAAGGAATCGTTTGAGCAAGCCTTAAAGGATAAGCCTGATTTCCCGGACGCACTCATCGGGCTAGCCAGACATTCAATTATGGAGAAAAACATTGATGCCGCAACACGTTTCTCCGAGCAAGCTGTAACCAAAAACCCACAAAACACGGAGGTATTGCTCTTTAAAGGTGATCTTCTGCGTGCCCAAGGAAAAATCGAGCCCGCTCTTGCCGCTTATGACCAAGTTTTAAAATTACAGCCGGACAATAACTCAGCGCATATCAACAAAGCCTTCCTGGAAATTGGTACAGGGAAATTCGATGTAGCCAAAGCAGATATTGACGCGGCACGCAAAACATCGCCGAACAATCTAACTATAATCTATGCGCAAGCACTACTTGATTTCCGCCAAGGGAAGCATGCTGCAGCATTGGAATCTCTGCAGAAGGTTCTGAGTGTGGCACCAGAGCATATGCCTAGCGTTCTGCTGGCAGGAGCCGTGCAATTAGTGCTTGGATCATTACCGCAAGCCGAACAACATATTAAAAAATACCTGGAGAAAGATCCAGGTAATCTCTACGCTCGTAAATTAATGGTATCCACGTTATTGAAAAGCGGCCGCACACAAAATGCAATTGATGTATTGGCGCCAGCGCTTAAAGTTGCGCAACCAGATGATACCCAGCTGTTTGCCCTCGCTGGAGAATCATATATGCAGGCTGGAGACTACACAAAAGCGACGGAATACTTTACAAAGGCCAGCGCACTTGCTCCGAAAGCGGCAGAACTTCATACCGCTTTGGGCTTGAGCAAGCTCGCGCTAGGCGAGAATGATCGCGCGGTAGCCGAAATGGAAACAGCAGCAGCATTGGACACCAAATCACCCAAGGCAAGCGTCTTGCTGGTGATGACTCACCTTCGCCTTAAAGACTACGATAAAGCACTCGCAACAGCGAAAGCTTTTGAAAAAGAACAACCTGATAACCCCTTAGCTCACAACCTCAAAGGTGCTGCCTACCTGGGCAAAAAAGATAGCGCTGCCGCACGCGCGAGCTTTGACAAGGCTCTTTCCATTCAACCCACCAATTTCCCTGCTGTGATGAGCCTTGTACAACTTGACCTGCAGGACAAAAAGCCAGAAGTAGCCAAAAAGCGCCTTGAGGCTATCCTCGAGAAAGACAAGAAAAACTCTCAAGTCATGACCGCGTTGGCCAATCTTGCGCTCTCCCAAGGGCAAACCAAAGAAGCCACCACCTGGCTAGAGAACGCCAGCAACGAAAACCCAGACGCGTTGCAACCGGCTATTCTTCTGGCAGCTCATTATTTACGCATAAGTGAAAAACAAAAGGCACTCACCCTTACCCAAAAACTTCAAGGCTCCAACTCCAGCAGCCCAGAAGTTCTGAATATTCTGGGGCAGGCCCAATTCGCCAATGACGATAAACCAGCAGCTTTAGCTACCTACAATAGACTTGCCGCCATAACGCCGGACTCCGCCCCTGTCCAATTGCTTATCGCCGCCATTCACATAGCAATGCAGAACCAGCCGGCAGCATCGGAGGCTCTCACAAAGGCGCTATCATTGCAGCCAAATTATCTGGAAGCGCAATTAGCCCTAGCATCTTTGGAGGCCAAAAAAGGAAATTATGAGCAAGCGCTCACAATTGCCCGGCAAATTCAGAAAACAAACTTTAAATCCCCTGTAGGCTTTGAGCTAGAAGGTAGTCTGCTGATGGCGCAAAAAAAATCTGATCTTGCGGTGAAGGCCTATGAGCAAGCCTTCACCATCAGCAACAGTGGACCACTGATTGTGAAGCTACATGCATCTCTCAGCCAAGCAGGAAAAAACAAAGAAGCAGGCTCCCGCCTGACTCAATGGCTGAAGGATCACCCTGCCGATACTGCAACTCGGATCTACTTTGCAGGTACCTATCTTGCTGAAAAGAAAAATAAGGAAGCCATTGAGCAATACGAGACCATCCTGCGGCAAGAGCCAAAATACGTTCCGGCACTGAACAACCTGGCTTGGCTTTATCAGCAGGAAAAAGACTCCCGTGCCTTGGAGTATGCCGAAAAAGCCAATCAATTAACACCGGATAATCCCGCGATACTGGACACCCTGGGTTGGATACTAGTGGAGCAAGGCAAAATATCACGTGGCCTGCCACTTCTGCAGAAGGCAAGCTCATTGGCACCAAAAGTTGCGGAAATTCAATATCATCTGGTACTTGGATTGGTTAAATCAGGCGATAAGATTAAAGCGCGCAATGAACTTGAGCACCTTTTAGATACCAACAAAGATTTTTCCAAAATTGAGGAAGCGCGAGCCTTGCTAAACCAACTTTAATAAGTCACCGACCCCATGAAAAATAAGTAACCTATCTAAGGGCACCTCGAAAAACCTTTTTTCATGAAGCTCCTTGATAAAATTCACCTACCTGAACTCGAGTCCTACCCAATGCCGATGAAATTCCGTAGCGCGATCAAGAAAGACCTGTTTGCCGCCGACCAGAGGCGGGAGAAGATAGACCGTCTGGGCGATCCGCTCCTGGCGTTTGAAGAACATATCGATTTCGTCGTGCTGGCAAAAGAAGTGGATCGGTTAGCGCCCAGGCCGGAGAGTCTGCAAGGAGGTCGTCCGCCGTTCCCCACCGAGACGATGGTGCGCATTCTATTTCTGAAGAGGTGCAACAACCTCTCGGATGAACAGATGGAGTATCAACTGCTTGACCGGATGAGCTACCAGCGTTTCTGCGGACTGACTGATTCGGCCAGCATTCCGGATCGCACCACCGTCTGGACCTTCGAGAACCGAATCGGCGAAGTGGGCGCCCAGGCGTTATTCGATGGCATGGAGCGACAACTGCTCAAGCAAGGCACCATCGCCCGCGGCGGCCAAATCATCGACGCCACCCTGGCTCCGGCTCCGAAGCAGCACTTCACCAGGGACGACAAGAGGCAGCATGCCTGTGAACTGGAACCCGGCCAAGCGCCGCCAGAAAGACCTGGACGCCACTTGGACCAGGAAGCATGGCAAGAGCCATCATGGCTACAAGCTGTCAGTGAACGTAGACCGACGCTACAAGGTGATCCGCAAAATTGAGACCGACACGGCAAGCACCCATGACAGCCAGCACTTTGACGCCGTGCTGGACCCGGCCAATACCTGCCGGGAGGTCTATGCCGATAAGGGCTACCCGAGTGCTGCGCGGGCAGCGCAGTTGAAAGAAGCGGGATACCGCAACCGCATCCAGCGCAAGGGTGCGCGCAACCATCATCTCCTTTCGGCACGGCAGGAAAAGCGGAACAAGCGCATTGCCAAAACCCGTGCCCGGGTCGAGCACATCTTTGCCGGCATTGAACAGATGGGCGGCAAGCTGATTCGCACTATCGGTCAGGCACGGGCGAATTTTGCCATGACCATGATGGCGGCCAGCTACAACCTCAAGCGTCTGGTTTATCTCAAGCGGGCTGGAATTGAGGTCTTCTGACGTTCGCAGCAGGCCAAATTGCTTAAAAAATGGGCGATTCAAGTAAAAACGAAGTGGGGCTGCGCAAAAATATGCAATCCATCGAAGAATCTGAACCGGCTTTGGCCGCGTTCATAAAGTTCAGACCGGAAAGTTTGGAAGCTATGGGTTTTTAGAGGTGCCCCTAAGTAACCTATCGAGGAAAGTTCATAATTTATGGAGAGATAAAACTCAAAATTGCATTAAGCCTTATCGAGGCGGACACATTGTTGAATCTATCAATCAACTGTCCATTGAGGTGTATGGAAAAGCGTGAAGTAAGTGAGCTCGTAAGCTATCCTGTAGGTAGGAGATTAGCAAGGAGGCTACCAAAAATGATAATCCAACGAGTGGTTGATAAGCTATGCTTGGTAAGCTTTGGCGCTTGCGGCGACTAATGTCATGTAAATCATCAGGGAATGACCTGATCTGGTATTACTTAATCTGTAAAAATAGCAACACTATGATCTGGTGGTCAAAAGCCCCTCTGACCCCTACCAAAGGCAGCTGATTGCTATGCTGCAAGTGCTAGCAACGCTTCATTGGAGTATATTTCAGAATAAACTGAGTAAGCTCTTCCAGCGGTTAAGCATGAATTTACAATGGAATCGAAAGCATGGCTATCAGCCAGATTTAAGGCAAAAGGCATTCTGGGCCCATGGTGAATTATCGCGGGGCCAATTGATCGGGCTTGAATTCCAAACTGGTTCAGGACGCGGGCGATAGAGCGGCGGCACAAACAAATGACATAGCCGATGCTGTTTGCGCAACAGTACTCGCGAGCCGCATGCAACATCTTTAGCATAATCTCGGACTCGTTCTCGGAAGATTCTTTTGGCGGCTGGCCATTTCTTAACTTCTGAAAAGGACGAAGGATGCCTAATCTGGAAAATTCGGCAGCTTGGAAATTATGTGGAAGGAATTGTGGAGAGTCAAAAGCCGTAACTTTTTGAAAGGGTAAACTTCCAAATTGATCGACCACAAGACGGAAAGTGCCTATCCAGCGGTTATTGCTATTAACGAGAAAGTGAATAGCTTTGTCGTCATAAATATCTTTTTCCATTTCATTCTTAAATCTGCCCGCCTCCTCAAACCCTTTTTCCAGACAAAAGATTTGATATCGTAAATTGTAGTGAATATTTTTACTTTCTTCAGTATCAGCCAGTACAACTTCATAGCTGTTTATCATTTTCTCGGTTTCTCCACTGACAAGTTGAAATAAATAGCAAAGCAAGATTTGAATTTAAAGATTGCGCCTTGTTAAAAACATTTTATAAACGACAGAATAGGCTATTTTCTATCTGAAAATTATTAAGTTACTTTGCTGCAACATTGAAATATTTGTTCGGTACATGTCCAAGCCATATGCAATTTACAAACATAAGCAAGTTTTATGCCATGAAAGGATCTGAAAACTAGGACTATCAAATTCCTGCTGTAAGGTAAGGACTATAGAGAGAAATCTCTATTTTGAATTTGGATTTAAAAAACGAATACTGAAGTCTAAATACTTGTTATATAAATTTAGTGGGGTGTCCACGTCAATATTGTGATTTTGACAAAAATAAACAAACTCTTATAAATTACAACAAATTACAACACACGCCAATTACATGTCAGTATCCAAGCAATAATAAACCGTGAACTTTCATTTGTTTATCAATAAGTTAAATGCATGACAATATTTACCGCATTCACATGAATACCCCACTAAATTTATATATAAATGTCTTAACTTAGAGACACTTATATATTATTTTAATATTTTATTAATTAAATCAAAATGTTATATTGTCTCCATATGGAGACAATATAAAAGTTAAATAATATTTTATATTGACCGATATTGATTTAATAATGCTTTACAAACAAATTATTTAGCACATTTTTGAAGAAATTTTTGGCTTACCTATAGTCAATTATGATAACTTTTAATTTAAATAACATAACTTGTGGGGTTGCCTGCCAATGACTGCTAAGCTAGATTCCAAGGATCAGAATGATCAAGCCATCATTACGTTCCCATCTCCGCACCGATTGCAGGATATTTCAATCCCCAAGTTAAAACCCGATACTGTTAAAGAGATTCCCTTCGCTCAGCAACAATTTCAAATTCGGTTAGCAAATTCGCAAGGCATACGTGAAGCCGCTAGCCTGCTGATTAAGAAGATGTATGCTTGGCGTGGCTATGACACGGATGCCAAAGATCCCAACAAGATCACCTTGGTGACCGACTATAAAGATACTGTAGTGGGTACGCTCACTTTGGGTCTCGACTCCCCCCCTCAAGGCTTAACAGCCGATGAGCTTTATCATCCTGAGGTAGAACTCCTGCGTAGCCAGGGTAGAAAAATTTGCGACATCACACGCTTAGCAATCGACTTGGACCTCAAATCCAAAAGGGTAATGCCAGCGCTATTTCATGTTGCCTATATTTATGCAAGAAATATTCATCACTGCACTGATACTTTAATTGAGGTCAACCCAAGGCATGTGGTTTTTTATGAGCGCATGATGGGCTTTAAACAATTTGGCCCAGAGAGAATCTGTCCTCGCGTTAATGCCCCAGCAGTGCTAATGAGGCTGACATGGTCATATATGTCCGAACAGATACAAAAATATGGCGGTCTCGGGCCAGATACCAAAAACACTAAATCGATTTACCCTTACTTCTTTTCCAGCACAGATGAACTCGGGATCACCCAACGCTTATTAAGAGATGGATTTGGCCCCACCTAGTTGTTATGAGCATATTTCGGTATGAGTAAGTTCCGCAATTTTAGCTAGGTAATACAGCTTGTAGGTCAGTTTAAATTGGGCAAACCAGTCGTTATGGTTCAGGCTTTTGACCAGTAGCATTTTAGGTTCGAGTTAGATGGCTAAATAGAAATGTGGGATAGTCAAGCGGCTAATTCAGATCAACTAATGCTATAGTTAGCCAACTTGAGTTTAAAAAATAGCCGCGTTGTTTTGCCGAGCTTTTCTCAGCGTCCCTTCACAACCCTACCTTCATTTTACTAAACTATCGGATTGACATTAATGGCAGACGGTTTTTCCTATCACGAAGCATTCTCGCGCAATATCGGCTGGGTAACCACCGGTGAACAAGAGATATTGCGCAATAAAAGGATCGCCATTGCCGGCATGGGTGGTGTGGGCGGTTTCCATCTTTTAACACTGGCACGTCTTGGTGTCGAAAAATTTAACATTGCCGATCTCGACACATTCGAACTTGCCAACTTTAACCGACAGGCCGGGGCAAGCATGTCTACTCTGGATCACTCAAAGGTAGAGGTTCTAGCTAAAATGGCGCGGGACATCAACCCGGAATGCAACTTAACTATCTACCCACAAGGCGTGAACGAGGCCAACCTTCAATCTTTCTTTCAGGATGTAGATATCTATATTGACGGCCTCGATTTCTTCGCCTTCGATGCACGCGAGCGAGTCTTTGCCCATTGTACACAGCACAGGATTCCTGCTGTGACCGTCGCTCCGCTCGGCATGAGCGCCGCTCTGCTCAACTTCCTACCCGGCGGCATGAGCTTCGAAGACTACTTCCAAGTGGCTGGACGACCCGAGTTAGAGAAAGCTGTGCGCTTCCTGGTTGGCCTCGCTCCCGCTCTGCTACATCGCCATTATTTGGCGGACAAGGCCCGCGTCAATCTCAAAGAACGTCGCGGCCCCTCCACCATCATGGCCTGCCAGCTCTGTGCCGGCGTCGCCGCCAGCGAAGCCCTCAAGATATTGCTCAAACGAGGTAAGGTATGGGCGGCACCCCACGGTATCCAGTTCGACGGCTACCGCAACAAGCTGACGCATACTTGGCGACTTGGCGGCAACCGTCACCCTTTTAACCGGCTGGCCATCGCTATCGCTCGTCATCAACTAGGGATCTAAGATGAATACCATCACTCAACACCTCGAACGCATCCTGGATTTGGCTCGTTGGGCACCCAGCGGCGACAACACTCAGCCCTGGCGTTTTGAAATTCTGAATGACAGCCACTTATTAGTGCATGGCTTCGATACGCGTGAGCATTGCGTTTACGATCTGGATGGACATCCCAGCCAGATCGCAGTGGGTGCATTATTAGAAACCATTAGTATTGCTGCGACGGCGTGCGGGCTGCGCACCACTATCGTACGACGACACGACACTCTGGAAACCCATCTTTTATTCGATGTTTATTTCCGAGCGGAAGCCAATATATCGCCCGACCCCCTAGTGCCATACATTGAAACACGCGTGGTTCAGCGTCGCCCTATGTCCATCCAACCTCTGAACGCCGAGCAAAAACAGACCCTCACTGGTTCCTTGCCCGATGGCTATTCTGTGATCTGGTATGAAGGTTTTGCGCAGCGTTGGCGCCTTGCCAAATTCATGTCCGACAACGCCAAAATCCGTCTCACCATCCCCGAGGCCTATGAGGTTCACAAGTCTATCATTGAATGGGGAGCCCAATTCAGTACCGATAAGATCCCCGGCCAGGCCGTCGGTGTTGACCCGCTGACAGCGCGTTGCATGCGCTGGGTCATGACCAGTTGGGCGCGTGTCGAATTTTTTAACACTTATCTATTCGGGCATTTACCACCCCGAATTCAACTCGACCTGCTCCCTGGCCTGTGCTGTGGCGCGCATTTTGCATTACTCGCCCCCTCCCCTCTTACATGCCTAGACGATTACGTTGCTGCCGGCAGAGTTATGCAACGTTTCTGGCTAACCGCAACCCGACTAGGCTGGCTGATCCAGCCGGAGATGACGCCGGTGATTTTTACCCGCTATCACCGTCAAGGACTGGCCTTTACACAAACGCAAACTGCATTGGTGCAGGCAGGGCATTTAAACGAACGATTGATGGAAATAGTCGGAGCAGGACAGGTTGAAAAGGTATTTTTTATGGGACGGATTGGATCGGGGACTGTACCCTTGTCCAGATCTACACGCAAAAAAACCGACCTACTTTTGATCGGCAACTAAATCTTTCGCAGGCCATCTATTCCTTGTCGATAATTTTTACACTTTATTTTTTATTTCGATTCCAACGCAGTTATTTCAATAGAAATATTTTTAATTTCCTATATAAATAAATGGTTAGTTATTTACCTTATGACTGGCACGAATAATGCTTTATTCTTTAATAAGTTTGATACGATGGGGTAAATGTTAAAAGACCATCATGTCCGACCAAACAGCATAACGAACCTTTTTAAGATTTATTGGAGAATTAACATGAAAACAATCACAAAAACTCTTGTAGCGCTGACTATGGCATCCGGCTTGGCATTTGGCGGGACTGCAAATGCCACAACGCTAACTAACTGGTTTATAGATACAGATGGTCCTGGTGCCAATAATGCTGCTACCCTTGTTTTCGATTACGCAGATTTAGTTGGTACTGCGTATGTTAAAAACACGTTCACTTCTGCAACTACATTCAATTTTAATGAAGCTGGTAGGTTCCAAATCAGTACGACTGATGGTGGAGCAATTTCAGGCGGTATTGATCTCAATCCTACTTTGAATGCTACTTTTATTGGTACTGGCACGGGGACTACGGGTGGCCTTTTGACTTTTAATGCTGGCGGCACGCTTAATGTATACAATTCCTTAGCTGCCCAAATTGCCTCGTTAAGTTTGGTATCCGGTAGCGCCAACCTGCAAGCAAACAGCACATTACCAAATGGCACGGTGTCGCTCATTTTTAAAGCGACCTCCATAGCAAGCGGTTATTTCTTTAACAGTTCAATGATCGATTTAGCCACTCTTGTAGGTAGTGGTTTGGTCTTCGGTTTTGATACTACCAACGCTATCAGCCTAGCCGGAACGTGCGTTGGTAAGGCAGATTCCGCGATTTGTAGTGGTGGCAAGAGGATTGTTAATGCTGGCTTAATAAGCGACTATAACACTGCATTCAACCCTGATGTAGGTCCAAACCCCGTCTTGTCGAACGATACCACTGACCTCTATATTTCGAATAATGGCCAACATCGTTTTTCTGTTCCAGAGCCAGGCTCACTGGCTTTGATCGGGCTGGGTTTAGTAGGTCTGGCTATCTCGCTTCGCCGTCGCAACGCACACCAGAGCCGCAATGTGTACCTTATGGGCTAATGATGAGTACGGTTTAAACGCTACAACAGCAGTAGCTTAAAAATTAAGCCCCATGGCAATATAGCTTTAGCAAAGGGGAATGCTTCATTAATTGAGTAGGATATAAATCCCTCTAGCAGAAAAGCTAGAGGGATTATCATTTTTGGTTTAAATTTTTCCGTAGCAAACCTAGCTGGAAGAAAAAAGAGGGCGGAGCATAAAAACGAAATCGAGTTGTTTTACCTGCCCAGCTACAGTCCGGAGCTAAACCTAGAAGAGAGGCTTAATGCTGACTTGAAGTACGCCATTATTCAAAGGTTCCGGTACGCAACAAGGACAAGCTGAACGTCACAACAACCGGGCACGTGCAGACATTGGAGAAATCACCCGAGCGTGTCAAAGAATACTTTCAGGATGCTCGCGTGAAATATGCAGCATGAAACTTCAACCGGCCGGATCAATACCATCTGCTTATCGAGACATCGGGGAAACACCTGTCACTGGGGTGCGGTAGCTGAATGGCGTCTATACCCAGTGCTTCAACCGTCGTCACGGGCGTAAGGGCATTTCTTTCCAAAGCAATTACTGGATCGTAACAGTTGTCTGCTAGAGTTGTGCCGCTATATTGTGTTAAACCCGATACGCGTCACCATGGTAAAGCATATTGAACACTACTCGTGGAGTCGCTACCTGACAACGGTAGGATTGACTGATTACCCGGACTAGCTCAACACGGGCTGACTGCTGTAGCACTTTGGCCAGCGAAACCCAGCAGTACTACGCCAATTTCATTGATAAAAACGTGTGAGCCAATTGCCCCTATGGTCGGCAGTGAGAGGCCAGTCGCTATTGGGCACGGAAGCCTTCGAGGAAGTGTAAAGTTTTTCAACATCACTTTAATAAAGCACTCCCCAGTAAACTACGGGTATAAACTACGCTCTTCAATCAGTTTTCGTCCCAAGATGTAGGGAATTGAACCAACTGAGACTAAGCTAAACTAAATTTAGCTACCGGAGTAAAGAACTATCCATATATGCCGAACATAAATAAGTCGCTTATTAATAAGCCAACGCGTTGAGATAATAATAATGCCTATCAAACCAGCCTGAAATCAGGCAGGCTGGTTTCAACATTACCAACTCTTGAGTAATTTCCAGACGTCTGATTAGCTAAAGAGGTATACATGCAGCGCTATATAGAATGGATTATTCGCTACCGGTTCGTAGTCATTGCTTTGACGTTAGTAATCACCATTGCGGCAGTCATTCAGGCAAAAAATCTAAAGATCATTATTGATCCTAATACCATGCTTCCCCAATCTCATCCCTATGTGACGACGAGCAACCAGGTTGAAAAGATTTTTGGGTCGAAGTATGTTGTTATGATAGGGGTTACTCCAAAAGAGGGCGATATCTATCAGCCTGCCGTGTTAGAAAAAATTCAGCATATGACGGCAGCTTTTCTCCAAACACCCGGCATAGTTAAAGAAAATCTGCTGAGTCTTTCCTCAAAGCGGGCCAAAAATATTGTTGGTACGGCAGAAGGCATGGAAGTCAAACAACTTATGCCGAACGCCCCAACTACAGTCGCGGAATTGACAGAACTGCGCCGGGCGGTTGCAAAAAACCCTGTGTATATTAATTCTATTGTATCTACAAATGGGAAAACGGCAGCCATCCTCGTGGAATTTAAAGACGAGCCGGGAGGTTTCCGAGCTATCATGAACAAGGTGGAGGCCATCGTTGAGCGTGAGCGAGACCCGCGGTTTGAAATCAACGTGGGCGGATTGCCAAGTTTTCTCGCCAGCATAGAAACTTACTCAGAGCGCATGGCATTTCTCTTTCCAATTGCCATTCTGATTTTGGGGTTGGTACTTTTTGAAGCGTTCCGAACAAAACAAGGACTTATTTTGCCGCTGGCTACAGCAATTCTTGCTGTAGCTTGGGGGGTCGGTGTGATGGGAGCTTTGGGTATTCCGATGGATGTATTTAATTCCGCCACCCCCATCTTGATCCTGGCGGTGGCAACAGGTCATGCGGTGCAGATGCTTAAGCGTTATTACGAAGAGTATTTTCGCTTGCGTGAAACAACAGATCTTTCCCTCAAAGACGCGAATAATCAAGCAGTCATTGCCTCTCTTGTCCGCGTTGGACCTGTCATGATAGCTGCTGGAGTGGTCGCCTCATTGGGTTTTTTTTCCCTGGTAGTGTTTAAAATCAGCACGGTACGCACTTTCGGGATTTTTACCGCCATTGGAGTGCTAGCTGCCTTGGTTCTGGAAATGACTTTTATCCCGGCGTTACGTTCAATTCTTTCACCACCCAGTGATGCTGAAAGAAAGCGCGAGAAGAATAGGCGGATCTGGGACAAAGCGACGGGAGCGATAGCAAACTGGGTAACTGGTCCCAACCGACGCAGGCTGTACAGTGGTGTTTTGCTCTTAATAATTGTTGCCATGATTGGTATGGACAGGGTAGAGATGGATAACTCTATCAAAAGTTATTTCTCACCTGACCTGGTTTTCGAAAAAGACGATAAGGCGTTAAATGAACACCTAGGCGGTACTAATACGCTGTATTTGCTGGTTGAAGGCGCAAGCGACGACGCCATTAAAAACCCAAAAACACTTCAGGCGATGGAGGATCTGCAACGTTTTCTTGAAAACCAGCCCTATGTCGGCAAGACTGTTTCATTAGCCGATTTTATCAAGCGCATGAATCAAGCTATGCATGGCGATGATCCCGCTTATTTCAAAATTCCGGAAAGCCAGGAATTGATATCTCAATATTTACTGCTCTATTCGATGTCTGGTGAACCGAGCGATTTTGATTCCTATGTTGATTATGGATATCGCTCTGCCAATCTGACGGTATTTCTGAAAACAGACAGCAGCGCCTACATAGAAAAACTGGTCGAAAAAATTAATGCGTTCACAGTGGCGAATTTTGATAAAAATGTGCATATCGGTATCGGTGGCAGCGTACCGCAAGGTGCGGCACTGAATGAAGTCATGGTTTACGGGAAGATACTTAACATCCTGCAAATCGCCGTTGTTGTTTTCATTATTTCAAGCCTGATTTTCCGATCCTTGGTGGCCGGGATACTGGTTCTTCTTCCTCTTGTGGCTGCTGTTCTGACTAACTTTGGTCTTATGGGATGGAGTGGGATCCCGTTAAACACTTCAACTTCGCTTATCTCGGCAATGGCAGTGGGGATTGGGGCAGATTACGCAATCTATCTAATCTATCGGTTACGCGAAGAACTCATGATGGGAGTTGACGAAATCACTGCTGTGCGGAACGTTATCGCAACAGCTGGCCAGGCAATCCTGTTTGTTGCGATCGCGGTTTCAGCTGGTTATGGGGTACTCTTGTTATCATTCGGCTTCAATCTACACAAGTGGCTGGCCATCCTGGTTGCTGCGGCTATGATCATGAGTTCGCTGTCTGCACTGCTGCTTATTCCCGCACTTATTCTTACATTTCGCCCAAATTTTATTTTCAGGAGAATTGCTGTGAAAAATACCCCACTGATTGCTTCTATCACTGTATTGTCACTAACCTTAGGCTTATCAATGCAGCCCCACAATGTCTGGGCAGCCGAATCCGACCTCACGCAGATCATGGAAAAGAATTTCGTCGTTTCCAAGGTTTTGGATTCAGTGGCTAATGCCACGTTTACCCTAATCAATAAGACCGAGCAGGAACGGATTCGAAAGACTTTTGGCACGACCAAGCTTCAGGGAATCGGGAACGATACTATGCGTATGACGCGGTTCTTGTCACCACCGGATGTGAAAGGAACGGTGTCGCTGCTGATTGAACATGCCGATAAGGATGATGACATCTGGATTTATTTACCCGCGCTAAAAAAGGTACGACGCCTTGTTTCTAACAACAAAAAAGATAGTTTTATGGGCACGGATTTTACTTATGCCGATGTAATTGGTTATAAAGTAGGCGAATGGAGTTATAAGCTGCTGAAAGAGGAGCTGGTAGACGGGCAGCCCTGTTATGTCGTCGAAGCATTACCCAAAAATGACGCCATTAAAACCAGCAATGGTTACTCGAAACGCATCGGCTGGCTACGTAAGGACAATCTGATGGCAGTAAAAATGGAATATTGGGATGAGGCAGGACAGATGTTGAAAACCTCGACTTACACCGATATTCAATTGGTAGACCAGAAGCGGGGCAAGTGGCAAGCCATGCGCCTTGAAGCAAGCAACGTCCAGACCGGTCACCGCACGGTGATTAAATTTGATAACTTCAAGGCGAACCAGCAGGTAAAAGATGAGTTCTTTACTACACGGTACATGGAAAAAGAATAATGCTGCAAATGGGCATTAGTATTTCCTGCTACACAAAGCGCGCTCTATCATTGGCAATTATCTTTGCATCGCTCAGCACACAGCTGGCTCATGCATTGATCATAGGTGAAATCGAAATGATCAGCAGGGAAGGAGAACCACTACTCGCGTATGTTCAGATATCCCCTTCAAATCCTGACGAAAAAATAACTACCGACTGCTTTTCCTTGGTTAAGCCAAGGATCACTTCCGGACAAGATGAGCCAGACTTGTCCACTGCAAGCTTGGAGCTGGAAGGAGACAGAAACATTGGCCAACGAATCAAAATTTCTACAGCGACTCCAATCAATGCGCGCTTGCTGACGCTCCCGCTAAAAGCGCACTGTGTCCCACATGATCTAATTATCCGCGAATTCAACCTCGAACTGAAACCGGCGCCAAATACTTTATTCCCACAGGCAGAGAGTTTCTCAACGCCAGCGGAGAAAGTAGATGTAAATCTTTTACAAAAACCGGAACTGAATGGTTCGATTCGAGCGGGATATTTCAGTTCATCACGCAAGCTGGATGGGAAAAACGATTTAGGTACCGGCTCGATATGGCTTAAAGCTACGCAAAATATCGGAGAAGATATTTCCGTGGTTGCTCAGGGATGGGTTCGTAACGACGAAACTTTCAGAGCAGACGCGGATTCAAAAAAATTACAAGAGGGATATATAAAATTCAGTACTGGAAATATGGATTATCGAATTGGCAGACAAATCATAGCATGGGGGCGGGCAGATCGCTTGAATCCAACCGATAATCTGACACCACGAAACTTCACTCTGCTAACGCCTGAGGAAGATGATCAGAGACTAGGATCATTGGCAGCGAAAGTAACTTATCACTCACATGAAAATTCACTGACCGGCATATGGCTCCCCGGTATGGATCCCCATATTTTCCCTGTCGCTGCGACACCAGGCATTTTTTTTACTCAACATATCCCCCATACCAACCGGGTTGCGCTCAAATTTGATCACAGCGGGGGGAATGTGGATTGGTCAGCTTCTTACTATAGTGGGTTAGATCTGACTCCTGACATCGCGATTGGAGCGACAACCCCGTCTAGAACAAATGTAATATTCGATCACAATCGCATCCGCGTATTGGGAATGGATGCCGCTACGGCCATTGGCCGCTATGGATTGCGTGCTGAAGCCGCATATACTTGGACAGCAAATACCGGTGAGAACGACTTCCTTATAAAGAAGCCGTTTCTCTATATGGTGATGGGCGGTGACAGAACTTTCTTCGACTACCTTAACATCAATATTCAATATTACCTTCGCCATGTTACAAATTATTCCGACCCGCAAGCAATAACAAACCCTCTCCTGCGACCAGTCGCAATTCAAACAGCCGCACTATGGAACCAGTTCAGCCGTTCTCAGCATGGGGTAAGTGTCCGGGTCAGCAACAAATGGTTTAATGAAACACTGGAAGGCGAAATCGCTGCTGTCGGCTCTTTTGGACAGAGCAATTATTTCATAAGGCCTAAACTGGTCTATGCCTTTAGTGACAACGTGAAAGGATCGCTTGGCCTGGATATTTATCGAGGAGAAAGCAACACGTTCTTCGGTCGGCTGCGAGATAACTCATTGTTATTCGCAGAAATGAAATACGGCTTCTGATTGAACAAGGAATATACAAATCTTAAAGCTCCCCAAGTGGAGCAACTTTCTGTGATGATGGTATATCGCCTGATGGTTTAGCCATCTTGCGTTCCATTCGCTGACTGTGATGTTGCAAATTATCACTCAATTGGCTGATAATTTCTGAAGCTGCACTAATAATTTGATTTGAGCCGAATCCTCCTCGGGCCATTTCTTTGTAGAAAGATTTTGCAAATATTTTCGCTACTTGATCAGGATTGTGAAAAACGCTACCCAAAGATGCACCCATATTATTTTGGGCTTCCTGGGCTAGCGCCAGTTGGGCAAAGCGCGAATTCAGAATACTCTGCAATTGGATTGACTGAATCGATTTACCGATGAATAAAGCAACCACATTAAGAAGATTCAAGTCAACCAACTGAAATGCACAATTGCCCATGTGACCACTTATATTAACTACACCTATAATGTGCCCACCAATGGTTATAGGCGAGGAAATCAGACTTTTACCTGGTTCACTTGCACGTCGAGCCAATTTGGCGAACTCCGAATGGTTAATATCTTCAATCAACAATGATTGCCCAGTTGCAATCACATAGCCAGCAATCCCGTCGCCCTTCCCTATCAACTCTTTATACGCTGCTGCCGGCAGCGGGCCGTAACTAGCGCACACACTCATAAGTAAATTATCGGATTTATTATCATTGAGCAGCATGATTGAGCAATTTATGGCGCTCAATATTTTTGCCGTCATTTCAGCTAGTTGTGCAAGGTTGTCATTGAGGTTCCCCTTCTCTAAAAAATTAGACAAATCCTGAAGCTTGATCAATGAAGTCTCTACATCACTCATTATGAGATTATCCTTATCTTTACTATTAAGCAGTCCAGTAACCAAGTTTTACACAGTAATCAACAGTGCCCGAGACACCTCATTCAAGCTTAGGTGAAATGAAAGCCTTATGGAACAGATGACGCGCAAGAAGCAAAGAAGGCATACGCAACCAGGTTGCGCGTACATAAAGTATCTGTCGAGCTGCACCGGTCAACCAATCAGAACAGCTCTTGTGGACTGGCATGAGCGCACGTTCAAAAAGCTGATCTGTAAAAATCAAGGTTAATGGGTTGGGACGACCATTTTTGGCTGCTTCTATCATGTCTAAAGGGATGGGCGTGTTCAAAAAATGGACAGCATAACGTAAGGCATAAAAAAGTGGTCGACTTAACTCAAGTTCCTGTGCTCGCACGGCTAGATTAGGCCAGAACGCTGGCAAATTGTTGAAATGACGTAACAAACTATCAATATCAACCAAATCCCGAAGACCCTGATCCAGTTGATCATTATGGAATAGGTGGACTGCACTATGGAGCACCATGTCGACCGGCGCAAATACCTTTAAATCGTCGTAACCATCAAGTAATTGCGCCGCAGCCAAGAGCTTTGCCGAATCAGGATGAAGAGCTGCCGTTTCCGGCAAAATCGCATGATGCACGTCGATGACGGTCATCCGTTTAATATGCTGCATAGGGGGCAATTCGTGCATCCATGTGCGATAGTAGCGCTGGTCATAGGCATCGTGATGCGTCGCAGCCCAACCATGAAGCATCAAGGCGGCCTCTACAGCATTGAGACTACCTTTAGGTACTATGATGTCGATATCGGAAAATAATCTCCCTTTAGCAGACGGCAGTTTTGCCATGACATAGGCAGCGCCCTTAAGGAGAATGACCGGCATCCCTATTT
Source organism: Candidatus Nitrotoga sp. AM1P (assembly GCF_013168275.1). Taxonomy (GTDB): domain Bacteria; phylum Pseudomonadota; class Gammaproteobacteria; order Burkholderiales; family Gallionellaceae; genus Nitrotoga. The sequence goes on from NZ_AP019547.1 coordinate 923,602, forward strand.
TCGCCAATGCATTTCGAATCTGGGTGATTTCCCAATGAACAGCTTGAATGTGTTTTTCAGAAATTACACGCGACCATTCCAGATGCTCCCGAGGTTTTGGCGGCACCTGTTCGAGTAAGCCGCGTTCGTCCAATGAAATGCAAATGCGTGCCAACAGATTGGCGCGGCGTGCTTGACGTATGAGTAAATCCCAATCAGTTAAACTCAGGGAAATTAATGCCTTGGGCTCTCGGAGAGCTTTCAATATTAAATAATTCTGGATCACATTTGTAATATCTGTCAAAAATAATTAATGTGCTCTATATAAAATAGAATAGATAATAAACTTTCAACTTCCCGCAGAAGAAAAAATCCATTTACCCTAAAACTCGATCCGCTTCCTTCATAAAGGAAGGCTAGGAGTAGCTTAATCGTAAATGACTTCTATTTAATATACAGATGATTACTTTCTCAAATTTTCGGCTTTAATGCACCAAATATTTCAATGGCATCATCCAATTTACTGTACGTAAAATCGTAACACAGAGACACATCAATCAAACTCGCCATGGTTTTAAAGCCATTGAGTCCAAGAAGACTATAATTAAAAGAATTGTCCGCAACCCGCATGAAAGCGCGAGATTGCGGCAACGCCTCCAAACACGCCTTAGCGCCTGCCTGATACTTAGGAAAAATAATCCACGCAACCTGAACGACCTCTGTAGCTCGAGCTAAGCTATCAGGCGGTGCTTTCATATGGGCAACCGTGCCCTTTATCGTATCTGCCACCTTGCGGCTGAAAATCGCGTTTGGCTCATAACGCCTGATAATCTCGATAGATTCGTTTTTTAAGCTAACGGGGCGCGGAAGCGGGATGAGTTTCCCATCACTAACACGAACCAAAGCAAGCTCATCAGACAGCAATCTCCACCCACGGTTTACCAAGGCTGCGCATAAGGTACTTTTACCCGAACCAGGAGGAGCGGGCATAATTACAGCATAACCACCTTTTTCAACTACCGCCGCATGAATAATCAAACAGTGATTAGCATGATTCGATACGCACCAATTCAGCCCCCACTCCAACATAGGAAATGCCTGGTCGAGCGGCAGAGGTTTAAATATTGTGTTTCCATCAAATAAAAACAACGCCTGTGGCTTGAACCATCGTCGCAGGTTACGTGGGCGAACAAGACTAATGTGAAAATCTGCAAAATCATCTTGTTCTACTAAGGGATAATCGGCATAAAGCAAACCGATACCTTCAGCCACATGGGAAATCGAAGTTTTGAGGTGCGTGGTAAAAGAACCGGTTTGCAGAAATATCCCCGTCTTTCTAAGACGGCGTTTAAGTTCTGATGGAGTTAATGCAGAAACATTCAAAATCAGCTAAATTCTATCAGCCCAAGCGTATTAAGCTCATTGAGGAGGTGTTCAATTTGAAAGAAAAATTCCTCATACGTTACCATTTTTGCTTGCAGACGTGGGGCAAGCACTTCCGTTAGGGATAACACGTTTAATGGCGATTGTCGTAATTCCAATAGTATTTGAGTAGCCGTTGAATCAAGCAGATGCGTATCTCCCGAAAGCTTGTTATAAAACACGAATTCATCATCCCATGAACAGCAGTTAACTACTTGATCGGGAATTACTTGCCATTTCATGTTTAATCACAATGTATGGAAGGGAAGTAAGACCAAAATCTGGTTATGCTGATAATTCAATTATTTTGAGTTTTGTTCTAAATAATAAATAATTTTTGAAGCATCCCAATCTACATTGGCAGTTGGAGAAAAAACACCACGATCCTGCCATTCATAGAACATCGATCGAATTGTATCTTCAGTCAAATAAGGAGTTGCTCCACTTCTCGCATTTTGTAATGCTTTTACAAGATGTTGTAATAGTTTTTGTATTTCAGGATCAGGGTTCTGAGGTGCAACTACAGAAGTTGAAGTTGTTGAAGTGGGCATCGTTATATTGTTCGTACCCTTGCCTTTTTGCACCGAAGAATTTGAACCTGATGAAGCACGAAACGCCGTCATGTAGCTCGCAGCTCCCAATTTACCCTTTTCCACTTGCTGCACTGGAGCGGTTACTTTTGCAAGTTGAGGCTCTGGCCAAGGAATTGTCAGCATATCTGACAGGCGTTTATTGTTATACGACGTATTTGATTGGCTTGACTTTGGAAACGCGGCTATAAATGTTTCGTCCGGATTTGTGACAAATTTAGAGGGAGGCGGAGGGGGACAAGCACCATGCTGGCTGGTATTGCCAGATAAAAACCCAGATGGTGACTTGCAATACGGATCACCCAATGCGGGCCGACTCGCAAGAGTTAGAATTATCCCTGATACCGCCAAACCAGATATCGCAAATCGTCTGCGAGATTCGCCTGAAAACTTTATTTGATCATCCGTATCCTGAGATAATTGCTGCTTTTCCAACTCATTATTTTGATCCAAATTGTTAGTCATCAATAATCATCCTTTTAAAGTTGCACCCTGCATTACACGCACTGCTACAACTCAATTATTTAGCGCAGGTAAATAATGAGGAGACTGGTAGAATACACTGAACAACTTAAGCAAAATACATGCCACATACCATATATAAAATATAATATGCTAATAAACAAAATTATACATTGTAAATCCTTGTCGATTTCTAGTTCTGCTGAATATTATTATTATCAAGGTGTAAGAATTTTCGACATCAAAACCCACTATTCATAGCTCTAATGTGAATTAGAGTGGTGTCAACACTCAACCCCTCATAGAAGAAATATCCGTTCGTTCTGTGTCCGTCATAAGAATGAGCAGATTTATTTTCGCCGAGCAAGGAATTCTGCCCAGTCGCCGCGCATCATGGCTTGTTTAACTTCTTGTGGCTTCCCATTGATCTATATCTCAACCGACAATGCGTCTTCCCGCATGTCATATTCCTAAAACCAAGCAAGTTTCACAGGAGGGCGCGTGTAGTATAACCTTGGCCCATTACTAACTAATACGGCTTTTTAAGATTTTCGGTATAGCCAGGCAACAGCTATCTCGAAGCGGAGTATGTACGCCCCAAACATTTAATTTATCTTTTTAGCAGTCCCGCCCATCCTTCGACAAGCTCAGGACGAACGGATTTTTAGCTGGCTATTCTTGTAATTCATCCGAAAGTACTACTCACTGTAAATCACTATAGAACCATATCAATTAACAGCCGCCCTATAACAGATATAATTATATATTGGAAATTTCTCACTTGCGGCTTGATATATGTCAAAATTAACATATAATTTTTGCCTATGTTAATTTTTTGCCCGCATCAAAATAAAAATGCCGCATACCAAAATACCTTATAGAAATCCATACCATGCACAAATCTGTTCCCAACAATTCGCTGAAAACTGCATGCTCGACTTGTAATCTGCGCAAACTATGCCTGCCCGTTAACCTGAGTAATATCGAAATGGCACGCTTGGATGATTTAATTACCCGCAAGGGTGTTTACCGTCATGGCAGCATATTATATCGGAGCGGGGACAAATTTCAGGCACTGTATGCAATTCGTACTGGTTTTTTCAAAACCCAGATCCTTAATGAAGACGGACGCGAACAAGTGACCGGCTTTCAGATGGCTGGAGAAATCATCGGCATGGATGGCATTAGTAGTGATACACACACTTGCGATGCCGTAGCACTTGAAGACTGTGAGATATGTGAAATTCCCTTTAATCGTCTGGAGGATCTCGGCCGAGAGCTCCCTCCTCTACAGAGACACCTGCACCGCATCCTTAGCCGAGAAATTGTCCGAGATCAAAATATTATGCTGCTGCTTGGATCAATGCGTGCAGAGGAACGCTTGGCTGCTTTCCTGCTCAATCTATCACAGCGTTTTGCGGTACGCGGTTATTCCCCCACCTCATTCCAATTGCGCATGACGCGTCAAGAAATCGGCAGCTATCTCGGATTAAAACTGGAAACCGTCAGTCGCGCACTGTCCCACCTACAGGAAAGCAAACTGATTAATGTGCGCAATAGATCATTGGAAATACTTTGCCTGCCCGGGCTGCAAGCTTGCATAGGAAAGCGTGCGCGCTAACCTATCACTATTTGATAACGCACCGCGCATTGTTGTTCAATCTGAACATGAACCCTATAACTTTCCTTGTAACCACCAGCATTACAATAATGAAAACCTGTCACAACTGGTTGATCGTTGTGTACCCATCATCTCTTTCATCAGCTTAGGCTGATATCCTTTTCGTAATTTTACAATTATCCATCGGTGCAATTACTGATTGTTGTAAGGGAAAATAAATGCGTAACCTGCTTTTACTGTTATTTATAACGCTGCTGGTCGGTTGCGAGAAACCCAAGCCGCCTACACCATTCCAAGCCATTGATGTCAGTTGGCGGTATGCAGTAGAACCTGTGGATTTCCATCTCACCGACCCCAACGGCAAAATACGCAGACTATCGGATTTTAAAGGCAAGGTGGTGGTATTGTTTTTTGGTTATACCCACTGTCCCGAAATTTGTCCGACTACACTGGCTGATCTAGCGCAGGTGATGCGCCTACTCGACAAGGATGCAGAAAAGGTGCAGGTGCTATTTGTCACACTGGATCCAGAACGCGATACGCCAAAACTATTAGCTGAATATGTTCCCTCTTTTCACCCGTCTTTTCTGGGCTTGTATGGCGATACCAAAACTACTGCACAGGTAGCCAAGACATTTGGCGTCCATTATGACAAGCGGGTCGAAAAAGACAGCTATACACTGGATCATTCCGATGGCACCTACTTAATTGGCACACGCGGCCAGCCCGTATTGCTTTCCCCTTATAACCAGCGCGCCGAATTGTTAGTGCAGGATATAAGATTGTTACTGCAGATGGCGCATTAAACCGGGATCTAAAATTCCCTAATCCGTCCACTCCAATTTACATATCGGCTGATACACAAACAGCTTATTCACCATCGTCTATACCTCGTAATACCTTAAAAATCACATCCGGCATAAAGCCGCGCGATTGCATAAAACGTAGCTGCTTGACTTTTTCCTTGGCATTCTCAGGGACAATGCCGAACTTTTTTTGCCAGATGCTGCGAGCCGCTTCCAGTTCGGTATCTCTCATTTGCGGTAATGCATCGTTAATCAGATCTTCGCCTATACCTTTCTGGCGAAGTTCATATGTAATGCGCTGCATGCCGAAACGATTGCGGCGCATGCGCACCAACTGCTCGGCTGCACGAGAATCGGATAACCAACCGCGCGCCGCCAATTCATCCAAAACCCTATCCACATTGTCGTCTGGTGTAGCTTGAAGCAAAAGCTTAGCGTGCAGTTCGGCACGACTATATTCACGCCGCACCAGATATTTCATGGCGCGGGTGTGCAGGCTTAACTCAAGCTTCTTTGGCACCGCTTTCTGTTCCATCATTGAGTGCAACTACACCAGCCGCAGCGCGGATTTTGTTCTCAATTTCAATTGCCATTTCAGGATGCTCTTTAAGATATTCGCGCGCATTATCTTTTCCCTGACCAATCTTCTCACCCTTGTAACTGTACCAAGCGCCAGCTTTCTCGACCAGTTTGTGCAGTACACCCAATTCGACGACTTCGCCTTCACGAGAAATACCTTCACCATATAAAATATCGAATTCCGCCTGTTTGAACGGCGGCGCCACCTTGTTCTTAACCACTTTCACGCGGGTTTCTGAACCGATTACCTCATCGCCCTTTTTAATCGCACCGACACGACGAATGTCCAGCCGAACTGAAGCATAGAATTTTAGAGCATTGCCGCCGGTCGTGGTTTCCGGGCTACCAAACATCACACCGATTTTCATACGTATCTGATTAATAAAAATCACTGTTGTATTGGAACGCTTGATGTTAGCGGTCAACTTGCGCAATGCCTGCGACATCAAACGTGCCTGCAAACCCATTTGCGGCTCGCCCATTTCCCCTTCAATTTCCGCCTTGGGAGTCAGTGCTGCCACAGAATCAACCACCACCACATCCACAGCAGCCGAACGCACCAACATATCAGCAATCTCCAACGCTTGCTCACCGTTATCCGGTTGCGAAATGAGCAACTCACTGACATTCACGCCCAGCTTTTGCGCGTATTGCGGATCGAGCGCATGTTCTGCATCAATAAATGCAGCCGTTCCGCCTAATTTTTGCATTTCGGCGATTACTTGCAATGTGAGCGTGGTCTTGCCGGACGATTCCGGTCCGTAGATTTCAATTACACGACCACGCGGCAGGCCACCCACGCCCAGCGCGATATCCAATCCTAATGATCCAGTAGAAACCACTTGAATATCGCGCGCAATATCATGCTCACCCAAACGCATAATAGAACCCTTGCCGAACTGCTTTTCAATCTGACTCAGAGCCGCCGCAAGTGCCTTGCTTTTATTATCATCCATGTAACTTTTTCCCTTCAAAATTGATACATGATTATGGCATAAGCCATCCGAGTCTAAACTAGAAAGACTCTGGTTAGATCAATTTAAAATTTCCTGATTTAAAAACAGGATGACCATAACCGGCACGATCTTAAACTACCTCTGTTACCTGACTTAGCAGTTCCAAAACTCCTTGAAAAGCTATGCCCACAGACTGCGTGCGAATTTCTGCACGGTTACCAGAGAGATGATGCAGGCACACAAAGCACTGTCCCTCCTTAATTCCCCAAGCAAACCACACTGTGCCAACAGGCTTGTCCGACGTACCGCCTGCTGGCCCGGCAATGCCGCTGACCGCCAATGCCACCTGCGCATGGCTATAGTACAACGCGCCTGCTACCATTTCGCGCACTACGGCCTCACTGACCGCGCCGTAACGTGTCAGAGTGTCTTGGGCAACACCCAGCATCTCGCGTTTAGCCTCATTTGAATAAGTGACAAAGCCGCGCTCAAACCATTCGGAACTGCCCGCAATATCAGTAATGGCACTGGCCACCGCACCGCCCGTACATGACTCGGCTGTGGCCAACACAAGACCATGCGACTTTAGCGCACTGCCAATTTGGATTGCCATGTTTTCAATATCACGACTCACAAACATAATTTCATTGGCTTTTCATTTTCACGCTTGGACTAATCGCACGGCAGGTTGACTATCGGTCATCTGGAAAACTCAGCTAATCTCAAATAAAAATATCCCAGCTGGGTGCGGAGATAGCAGCTTTTTATTTGTACATCCCTCGTGCCAGATCGATCTGGATATCGCTTGCTGCTTCCAATCCGACCGCAATGCGCAACAAACCCTCACTAATACCCGCTGCATCTCTGGCCTCCTGAGTTATACGGGCATGCGTGGTGGTGGCTGGGTGGGTTAATGTGGTCTTGGTGTCGCCCAAGTTAGCCGTGATTGAAATCATGCGCGTGCTATCGATAAGACGCCAAGCCTCTTCTCTGCCACCCTTTACTTCAAACGATACGATACCGCCACCAGCCTTCTGCTGCTTCATCGCCAGTTCATGTTGTGGATGCGACGGCAGACCGGGGTAATACACGCGCGCCACATTATCCTGCGCCTCCAGCCATTGCGCCACGGACAGCGCATTAGCGCTGTGCGCGTTCATACGAATCTTCAATGTCTCCATGCCTTTCAGAAATACCCATGCGTTGAATGCGCTCATAGTCGGCCCCGCCGTACGCAGAAACTGGTATATAGGTTCTATCACTTTCTTGTTGCCTAGCACCGCACCTCCCAGTACACGCCCTTGGCCATCAAGATATTTAGTAGCGGAATGAATCACGATGTCCGCGCCTAAATCCAGCGGGCGCTGCAACGCGGGAGTGCAAAAACAATTGTCTACTGCCAGTAACACACCTTGCTGCTTCGCTACTGCCGCAATGCCTGCAATGTCGGATATTTCAGTAAGGGGATTGGACGGTGTCTCCAGAAAAAATAGCCGTGTGTTAGGTCGTACCGCAACTTCCCACTCGTTCACATCGGTGGCAGAAACAAAGGTCGTGTCCACACCAAACCGTTTAAAAATGGTACCGAACAAATTTACCGTCGAGCCAAATATGCTGCGCGAAGCGACGATGTGATCCCCGCTTTTTAGCAAACCCATACAGCACGCCAAAATCGCCGACATACCTGACGCCGTCGCCACACACTGCTCCGCGCCTTCCAGCGCGGCCAAACGCTCCTCAAACATGGTAACGGTAGGGTTGGTGAAACGCGAATAAATGTTGCCCGGCTCTGCGCCGATAAAGCGTGCAGCGGCTTGGGCCGCGCTATCGAACACGAAACTGGAAGTCAGAAACAGTGCTTCGCTATGTTCATTAAATTGGCTGCGTTTTGTGCCCGCGTGTACTGCGAGTGTTTCAAGCTGATAAGATTTTTCTGCGTGGTTAGATTGTTCTGGCATAACGTACTCCCTCGTGCAAAATAAAAAACCCGGATAGCTTAAGCTAAACCGGGCTTCACCCGCTTTAGCTGTATTTATAAAGCGCCCGCAAGCTGTTCCTCAAATCGGCGCGTATGCAAAATTAACACTTGGTACACATCATTGTCAACATCCGACTGCCATGAGGCAAAGGGCATCTAGCGCAGGTGTAATGTATGGCAGCCGGCCTCAAGCATGAGTCTCGCGAAGTGCTGGGAGACAGGGCATTATTTCAGGTATTCTTTAAGGATAAGGTACGCTACACTAAAATGATAGAAAAATTACTTTATCATCGGCTATTGCACTTCGAATTTAAATCCACGCTACATCATCAGGATACAAATCCTTGCGGCGCTCGGAATGCGCGAATCAATCAACGGAGAAAATGTCATGGCGGGTCATAGTAAATGGGCAAATATTCAGCACCGCAAAGGTCGCCAGGATGAAAGGCGGGGCAAGATTTTTACACGCTTGATCAAGGAAATTACCGTGGCGGCCAGGCTGGGTGATAGCGATCCGGCCAGTAATCCGCGCCTGCGATTAGCGATGGAAAAAGCCTATGACCAGAATATGCCGAAAGATAATGTGGAGCGCGCTATTAAACGCGGCAGCGGGGAACTGGAAGGTGTGGATTACCTTGAGCTGCGCTACGAAGGCTACGGCATCAATGGCGCCGCGGTGATGGTAGATTGCATGACCGATAATAAGACACGCACCGTGGCCGATGTGCGCCATGCTTTCACAAAGCACGGCGGCAATCTCGGCACAGATGGTTCTGTGTCATTTCTATTTAAACATTGCGGGCAGATGATTTTTGCACCGGGCACCGATGAAAATGCACTAATGGAAGTAGTGTTGGACGCGGGAGCAGAGGACGTAATGAGCAATGATGACGGCAGTATCGAAGTTATTACTGCACCCAATGATTTTATCGAAGTTAAGCAGCGCTTGGAAACCGCTGGCTTTAAGCCGGAAATGGCAGAAATAATTATGAAGCCTATTGTCGAAGTCATGTTTACGGGTGACGATGCAGTGCGCATGCAAAAACTATTAGACGCACTGGAAAACCTTGATGACATACAGGAAGTTTATACAACGGCCGTGATTGCGGAATGAATGAAGAGAAAACAGGGATAAGGGGAACGGCTAAATTCTCTTTTCTCCGATGACTCATTCTTCTCCCGCACGCATTTTAGGTATTGACCCAGGCCTGCGTATTACCGGGTTTGGCGTGCTGGACAAAGTGGGGCAAAAACTCATTTATGTCGCCAGCGGCTTTATTAAAACACCGGGTGGTGATTTGCCTGAGCGTCTTAAGGTCATTCTCAATTCATTACGTGAAGTGATTGAAATGCATCAGCCGCAGCTGGTGGCGATAGAAAAAGTATTCGTTAACGTCAATCCGCAATCCACCCTGCTACTGGGGCAGGCGCGTGGTGCGGCGATTTGCGCTGCGGTACTGGCGAGCTTGCCAGTTGCGGAATACACTGCGTTGCAAGTGAAGCAGGCGGTGGTCGGTAATGGCCATGCGAAAAAGGAGCAGGTGCAAGATATGGTACAGCGATTGCTGGAATTGTCCGACTCCCCCAGCCCGGATGCGGCGGATGCGCTGGCGTGTGCGATTTGTCATGCGCACGCTGGTATGGGAATGGGCCAACTGGCGACCAAGGGCTTGCGCATGCGCAATGGCAGATTAAGTTAGAAAGCATGGTAACTTCTCCAGCCACGGATTAAACACGATTGTAATTTTTCTAATGCAATAATTATCGCATCTGCACAATTAGCCGAAAAGATTAACAAAGGAAAACATGATTGGGCGTTTGACAGGTAACTTGTTGGAAAAAAATCCACCGCAAATTTTGTTGGATGTTCAAGGCGTGGGATATGAGGTGAATGTGCCGATGAGCACTTTCTATAACCTGCCTGTACTGCATGAACGTGTGGTTTTATATACCCAACTTATCGTTCGTGAAGATGCACACCTGCTCTATGGCTTTGCTTCTGAGGACGAGCGCACAGCGTTTCGTCACTTGTTGAAAATTAGTGGCGTGGGGCCGAAGTTGGCGCTGTCGGTGCTGTCTGGTTTGAGCTTGAATGATCTTGCCATTGCCGTGGCAAGTAAAGAGGTAGGGCTATTAACCAGAATTCCAGGCGTTGGCAAAAAGACCGCCGAGCGGCTGTTGCTGGAATTGCAAGATAAATTCATCGTGTCCGTGTCGGATGGCGCAAGTGGTGTTGTGACGCCACATGGCAACGATATCACCAACGCGCTGTTGGCGTTAGGCTACAGCGGGAAGGAAGCGGATTGGGCAGCCAAACAATTGGCCGCAGATGCAACTGTATCGGACGGCATCCGCCAAGCACTTAAGCTATTATCCAAAGTATGATCCAAAACGATAATCTAACTGCAGTTGATCGCATTATTTCTCCCGCTCCCGTCTCTTTGCAGGAGGAAATGCAGGAACGTGCATTACGCCCTAAACATCTGGACGAATATATTGGCCAGGAAAAAATACGAGGGCAGTTGGAAATTTTCATTGAAGCAGCTCGCAAACGCAAAGAGCCACTTGACCATGTCCTACTGTTCGGCCCGCCAGGGCTGGGCAAGACGACTTTAGCGCATATCATCGCACGCGAGATGGGCGTCAACATGCGCCATACTTCCGGGCCAGTTTTAGAACGTGCCGGGGACCTCGCTGCCCTGTTAACCAATCTCGAGCCGAACGATGTGCTGTTTATCGATGAAATCCATCGTCTGTCGCCGGTGGTGGAAGAAATCCTGTATCCCGCGCTGGAAGACTATCAGATCGATATCATGATCGGCGAAGGCCCCGCAGCGCGCTCGGTGAAACTGGACTTGCCACCGTTCACTCTGGTTGGAGCAACCACTCGCGCCGGTATGTTGACCAACCCCCTGCGCGACCGTTTCGGTATCGTAGCGCGCCTGGAGTTTTACACCACCAGCGAATTACAGCGCATCGTGACGCGCTCTTCCGGTTTACTGGAATTGCCAATCTCGCCCGATGGGGCTCTGGAAATTGCGAAACGTTCACGCGGTACGCCACGTATTGCAAATCGATTGCTACGCCGCGTGCGCGATTTTGCCGAAGTAAGGGCGCAAGGCGAAGCAACGCGCAACGTGGCAGATGCCGCGCTTACCATGCTCGACGTAGATATGCAGGGGTTGGACATGATGGACAGAAAACTATTGTTGACCGTGATCGAAAAGTTTACCGGTGGCCCAGTGGGCGTAGACAATCTTGCCGCTGCCATCGGCGAAGAGCGCGATACCATTGAAGATGTGCTGGAACCTTATTTGATTCAACAGGGCTACTTGCAACGCACATCGCGCGGAAGGGTGGCGACCGCTAATGCCTACAAACATTTTGGACTAGCGCAGCCACGTAATGCTAACAGCAAAGATTTATGGGAGGAGAGCAATTAGAAACAATGCATTGTCAATAATCTTTGCATTCGTTATTCCCGCACAGTTAAATTCAAACCTTGAATATGCCAGCGAGGGACACATCACAGCCAATACTCAAATCTGCGGGCTGCCCATCCCTTAATCCGGCTGACCAGTGAACGCTGCTCCCATGTTTCCTTGGTCATTTCGACTGAATTGCGGAGATCCTCGAAAAACGCATTTTTCATCGCAGTGCCGAACTCATCGCCAAAGACCACCACGTTGATTTCATTGTTGTGCAAAAAACTACGGGTATCAATATTGGTCGACCCTACCGTCAACCAAGCCTTGTCGAGCACGGCGGTCTTGGCATGCAAGACCGCAATTTGCAGTTGATAGATCTTGATCCCGCTGGCCAGCAATTTGCTGAAAAAGAATTTGCCGGCCTTAATTTTGGAGTGGAGGTGTCCTTAACCCATGACTTAGGCTCTCATGATAGGGTCAAAGCTGCTTCACTTACCAATGGAATAGTTAGAGTCGATACCGAGCATAATGATGTTGCACGGATCATGCTTAAGAGCCATTATTTTTTTACACCAGAGAAGAAATTAATGGGAAAACAATGGGGATGTGGTCCTTTTGTCTCACTACAGCCTGGATCAGATCAAATAATTGAAGCTGTAGGCTTAGGGGTAATGTTGGGCTTTAAGCGAAATATCAAAGATGATAACGATACTAGCAGTTGGAATAGTTGGTATCGGAGCCGTTACCGATCCAAATGTAAAAGTACCCGGAGCTGGCATTGCGAAAAATCAACCTCTTCCAACAGGCGAATCGGAGATTCGCTATAAAGAGATGAGTCAATGGGGTGTTCTGATACTAACTTCATTCAGTTTCTAAAATTAGGGTATACGGAATTTTGTGTAAACTGGGTTTGCAAATAACTCATTAAAATCCGTACATCAAACTGAATCAACGGGACAAAATGGAAGCACCCGTTTTATTTCCCACCTTCAACCCTTCTCGACGGGCCTTGCAGGTGATAGTTCAACTGATGTCCCAACCGTCGATACCCGCTTTGCCACCTCAAATACCTTCAGCGCATCTACCTTAAGCAACCTCACTGTCTGCTCCCGAAACTATCGTACGTAAATTCTTTTGGATATCTGTTCCATCTTCGTCCCCATCGTCAGCATTTTAGAAACATTGGATTTTTTGCCAGCTTACCTCAATGCATTATGGTTGACAGCTACCCTATCACTCGCTAAATTCCATACCTTGGCAATTCAGTCAACAAAAGGAAAAAATCATGGCTGTTCTCGTCGGTAAGCTTGCCCCCGATTTTACTGCTGCTGCGGTGATGGGTAATAATGAAATAAACGAAACTTTTAATTTAAATAGCTACTTGGACGGCAAGTATGGTGTGGTGTTCTTTTACCCACTGGACTTTACTTTCGTTTGTCCTTCCGAATTGATTGCATTCGATCATCGTCTAAACGACTTCAAGGAACGTCAAACAGAAGTAATCGGCATTTCCATTGATTCCCAGTTCACACATCTGGCTTGGAAAAATACGCCCGTTAATATGGGCGGCATCGGTCAGGTGCGCTACCCGCTCGTGGCCGATATTAAACACGACATTTGCCGTGCGTATGACGTTGAACACAAGGATGGCGTAGCTTTCCGCGGTTCGTTCCTGATAGACCGGGGCGGTATGGTACGCCATCAAGTGGTGAACGATTTACCGCTGGGTCGCGACATTGATGAGATGCTGCGTATGGTAGACGCATTGCAATTTCACGAGGAGCATGGTGAAGTTTGTCCCGCTGGCTGGAGCAAGGGTAAAGCTGGAATGGATGCCTCTTCTGAGGGTGTGGCGAAGTACTTGACCGAGCACGCTGAAAAGTTATAAACACTTATTTTAAAGTTACGCAAAGGCTCCCTCGGGAGCCTTTTTATTGATCTCAATCGCAGCCAAGGACTGCTACAATTCGACCACTCTGTTACGATTTTGCAAGGCACTTATGTTGATTTGGCTCGTGATTTTGTATTTGATGATTTCTATCGGAATTGGCTTGTATGCCGCCACGCGCGTACATAATGTCAAAGATTATGTAATGGCTGGCCGGCACTTGCCGCTGTATGTTGTAACTGCCACCGTGTTTGCTACCTGGTTTGGTGCGGAAACGGTATTGGGAATATCCACAAAGTTCGTCCAACAAGGCTTGAGAGGAATAGTTGAAGATCCTTTCGGTGCCAGCATGTGCCTGATTTTGGTGGGGATATTCTTCGCCGCCAAGCTCTATAGAATGAATCTGATTACCATCGGCGACTATTACCGGAAACGCTACGACCGCTCGGTGGAGGTACTTACCAGCCTGGCTATTATCGCTTCATACTTGGGCTGGGTATCCGCGCAAATTACAGCGCTGGGCCTGGTGTTTTCCTTTATCACCCAAGGTGCGCTTTCACCCAGCGAAGGTATGGTGGTTGGCGCTGGTATCGTGCTGGTTTACACCTTGTTTGGCGGCATGTGGTCGGTGGCGTTGACCGATGCTTTCCAAATGACGATTATCGTTGTCGGCATGTTGTACCTGGCTTGGCTGCTGTCCGGTGTAGCAGGGGGGGCAGGAATGGTCATAGACCATGCCGCACATGCCAACAAGCTAATTTTCTGGCCACAGCTTGAAACCAAAGATGTGCTCGCATTCATCGGCGCAGCGGTAACCATGATGCTAGGCTCCATTCCACAGCAGGACGTATTCCAGCGTGTGATGTCCGCAAAAAATGAAAAAACAGCCGTACACGGTGCGCTACTCGGTGGCGTTCTGTATTTTCTGTTCGCCTTCATTCCCATTTTTCTGGCTTATTCCGCCACGTTGATCGATCCCATAATGGTCGCCACATTGATCGACGAAAATGCGCAGTTGATTTTGCCGACGCTGATCATGAACCACACGCCGGTGTTTGCGCAGGTAATGTTCTTTGGCGCACTGCTTGCCGCTATTATGAGCACTGCCAGCGGCACTTTACTGGCACCGTCAGTGACTTTTACCGAAAACATCCTGAAAGACATTATCGGCCACCAGAGTGATCGACATTTTTTGTGGACTATGCGCATGGTCGTTGTATGCTTCACCGTGGCCGTTACCTTGTTTGCGCTAAAATCTACATCAAGTATCTATTCGATGGTGGGGAACGCCTACAAGGTGACTTTAGTGGCAGCGTTCATTCCGCTGGTGTGCGGGTTGTACTGGAAGCGGGCGAACACGCAAGGAGCGTTGTTTGCAATTGCCGCGGGCCTATCTTCCTGGTTATTGCTTGAAATTTTTAATCCTGAAGGGCTGTGGCCACCGCAACTAGCGGGCTTACTGATGAGTGCAACAGGCATGTTGGTCGGCTCGCTGCTGCCGGATTTGAAGCGCCGCCGCCAGGCTGTTCATCAAATTGAATAGCAGACATGGCCGTCATACTACTGTCACAATTCTGTCATACCATCGCAAGTTGTTTGTCATGTGAACAACGGAGAAATAATGACCGCTAATATTCTGGTAGTGGAAGACGAACCTGCGATTCAGGAACTGCTGGCATTCAACATAGCGCAATGCGGCTACCGCGCAATCGAGGCATATGATGCCGATAGCGCTTGGACGCACATCAACCATGCGCTGCCAGATCTAATCCTGCTTGACTGGATGCTGCCCGGTAGCAGTGGCGTGGAGCTGGCGCGCCGTCTACGCACCGATCAACGCACACGCAACATTCCCATTATAATGCTGACTGCACGTACCGACGAACGCGACAAAATTATGGGGCTGGAGTCAGGTGCAGACGACTACATAACCAAACCATTTTCGCCGCGTGAGTTGATGGCTCGCATCCGTGCCGTGTTACGCCGCCGTGCACCACAAATGAGTGATGAAACAGTCACGGCAGGTGGGCTGGAATTATCGCCAGCGATGCATCGTATCAACGCTAATGGAGCAATGATTGATCTTGGGCCGACCGAATTTCGTTTGTTACATTTTTTTATGACCCATCCCGAGAGAGTCTATAGTCGTTCGCAGCTGCTCGACCAAGTTTGGGGCGATCATGTATTTGTGGAAGAGCGCACAGTGGATGTGCACATTCGCCGTCTGCGCCAAGCGCTTGAACCCTCCAGCCTCGATGGACTGATTCAAACTGTGCGCGGCAGCGGCTACCGTTTTTCGTGCAATTAAATAAATTGGATGGGTAAATCGTAGCCATAATTAATCCCGTCAATTGCAGTCTATTTGCATCCTGCCGATATGTAGTTTTCTCCTGCTTTGCACATCCTAGTAATGGCGCAGCGTAATTTTAAAAGGCTACACCATGTTTAATTTTTGGCGGCGTGCACTTTTTTTCCCTTTTGTCTTTCTCGTTCTCTCCTTGTTAGTGTGGGCAACAGTTGGAGCGTTACCCGCTACCTTATTCTTTAGTGTATTTTTGCTGATATATCTAGTGCTTCACTTGCGCCAGCTCGAAGCACTTGATTACTGGCTGGCCGATTCTGATGAGCGTATGGTGCCTGATGGTCCAGGGATGTGGGAGGAGGTCTTTACGCGGCTGAACAGAATGGTACGTCAGCATCGCAAAGAACATGAGCAACGTGTCGCGGCACTACAACACATGGAGCAGGCTACCTCGGCGCTGCCAGAAGGAGTGACCATACTCGATGAAGCCTATCACATTGAATGGTGCAACCCGCTTGCCGAGCAACATTTTGGCCTGGACTGCAAGCGCGACATCGGCCAACAAATCACTTATCTGGCGCGTCAACCTGAATTCGTGCAGTACCTTGCCCTGCACGAATTCAGCGAACAACTGGTTCTGTGCGGTGCGCGGCAGGACGGGCTGACGCTGTCCATCAAACTGATTCCCTACGGCAACAACAAGCTGCTATTGATCAGCCGCGACATTACTCATCTGGAACGTATTGAGACCATGCGCCGTGATTTTGTCGCTAATGTGTCGCATGAACTACGCACACCGCTTACCGTAGTCAACGGTTTTGTTGAGACCCTGCACGACATGCCCAACCTTGAAAACAGCATGACACGCCGCGCGCTGCACCTGATGGGCGAACAAACGCACCGCATGGAGCGGCTGGTAGACGATTTACTTACCTTGTCCAAACTGGAGGACACACTCAACGCCTTGCAGGAAGAAACCGTGGATGTATCCAGACTTTTAAGCACGCTACATCAAGAGGGACAATCTTTAAGTGCGGAAAAACACACCTTGCGACTGGAACTAACAAGTAGTTGCGCTCTGCTTGGCAACGCCGATGAGTTACGCAGCGCCTTTGGTAATTTAATATCAAATGCCATCCATTACACTCCGCAAGGGGGCGAGATTTTAGTAAGCTGGCACGAACAAGGCGACCGGCCAGTTTTCAGTGTCCAGGACAGCGGTAGCGGCATCGCGCCGCAACATATTCCGCGCCTGACCGAGCGTTTTTATCGGGTAGACCGCAGTCGCGCACGAGAAACCGGAGGCACAGGTCTGGGGTTGGCCATTGTCAAACACATAGCTAGCCGACATCAAGCGCGACTTGAGATTGCCAGCGTGGAAGGCAAGGGCAGCACCTTCAGCATGGTATTCCCGGCCAGTCGACGTCTGTCATTGCCAGCGGAAGAAACTGGTGCCACTTAGTGATACCATTACATATTAATGGCTGGATATTCAATAACTTCTCTTACACTCAGGCTAAGTTTTTAACATACCATGCCATCGATTCTTCCAAACCTTGGGCAATAAAGTGACTAGGCGCATAACCCAGAAAAGACTGGGCTTTTGAAATATCTGCTTGAGAGTGGCGCACATCACCCCCACGAAAATCACGGTAAACCGGTTTAAATTCTTTCAAATGGGGAAAGTGCGGCAGGAGCAATATTCGGCATTGCTCAAAGAGGTTATTAAGCGTAGTTCTATCCCCGACAGCGATATTGTAAACTTGATTGGTGGCAGCGATATCCTCTACAGTCGCTGCAAGAAGATTGGCTTGCACGGCGTTGTCGATATAGCAAAAGTCGCGGCTGGTTTCTCCGTCGCCATTGATATAAACAGGCTGATTCTTGATCATACCGGACACCCACTTCGGGATTACCGCTGCGTAGGCACCATTAGGATCCTGGCGACGTCCAAAAATGTTGAAATAGCGCAATCCGATTGTGTGAAATTCATAACATCTACTAAATACATCAGCATAAAGCTCGTTCACATACTTTGTCACTGCATAAGGCGACAAAGGCTTGCCTATTAAATTTTCAACCTTGGGCAACCCGGGATGATCACCATAAGTTGAACTGGAAGCCGCATATACAAAGCGTTTTACCGCTGCATCGCGCGCCGCCACCAGCATATTGAGAAAACCCGAGATATTATTTTCATTAGTAAGTATGGGATTCTCAAGCGAGCGTGGCACCGAACCAAGCGCCGCCTGATGCAGTACATAATCCACACCTGATACCGTCTCTCGACAAACACTTAAATCGCGAATATCACCCTCAATGACACGCAACCGAGCCCATTGCGACGGTGTTACGTAATGCTGTACCTTCTCCAGATTCTCTCTATAACCAGTAGAAAAATTATCCAAGCCAATAACATGCTGCTCGAGCCGGAGAAGTGTCTCTACCAAGTTGCTCCCAATAAATCCAGCCGCGCCCGTAACCAGCCAAACACATGGTTCCTGCGGAAGACGCTGCTTAAGAGCTTGAAAAGCGGTCATAATTATTCCTCACACATACCAAAGAGCCATACCCTATGCCTTTGACTAACATCGAATTAAAATGCGAATTTGTCGCTTGCAAATGCAAATTATTTGTAATTAACAATTGAAGACTTCAGAACATTTCTAAACGGGTACCAAAGACGACTTAAATCGCAGACAGAAATTGCCCCTATCGAATTCTACCTTAGCTCAACTTCATTTCACACTTACCATCCAGGTTTAACAAAAGTGCTGAATATTTATCAATGGTAATCATTCAAATATTACAAAAAACTTGCAATCATCTTTGAATAAAGTAATAATAATAATACGAATTGTTCTTATTTATATTAAATGGATTTTGATAGCTATGCCCATTCAACGCGAGACAGAAACTTCTAACACTGCGTGTCAGTCAGTTTCAAACTCTAAAAAAAATTTACTCATTCGCATTAAAAGTGAAGATTTGTTTCAACTAAAGCGCGAAATAGAAATTGAACATGCAGGCCGCATTTACCGACTGCAATTAACTCAAAGCAACAAGATGATTTTAACAGCATAAACATACAACTACATTAGCAACGAACGACAATAATTCGTGTAATCACAATAACTCTGAGCATTGCATCACTAAAAATAATTAGTGCACCACTGGTAAGTAAGCAAGGCGGATTCAAGTTCGAAGTGCAACAGCTCATGCTAGCTTGGTGTAGCGCATCGCTACCCCAAATAATACTCCATGCGGTGACCTGAAACCCAGCACTTTGCGTGGCCGGTGGTTGAGTCGTTCTACCGCTCGCTGCACTTGCTCCTCGGTAACGTCAGTCAACTTCATGCCCTTGGGGAAGTACTGCCGCAATAACCCATTACTGTTCTCGTTCAGACCTCGCTCCCAGGAACGGCAGGGGTGCGCGAAATAGATCGCAGTCTGTAGTTCTGCTGCGATGCGTTCATGTCCCGTAAACTCTTTGCCGTTATCGAATGTAATGGTGTGGCATTGGTCTTTATGGGGACTCAGCAAACTCGTTGTCACGGTCGTTACACCCTCGGCATGTTTGCTGCGTATGTGCCCCGTCAACACATAGCGCGACTTCCTTTCAGCCAGGGTAACCAGTCCACCTTTGTGGTTCTTGCCGATGACGGTATCACCCTCCCAATCACCCATGCGCGTCTTTTGGTCCACGATTTCCGGACGTTCATTAATGCTGACACGGTTCTTGATCATGCCTCGCCGCTCTTGCCCGCTCGCATATCGCTTGCGGCGTGGTTTCTGGCTACGTAAATGTTGGTGCAGGTCACCTCCATCACGTTTGTCCGCGTAAATGTGCTGGTAGATGATCATCTCATGGCTAATCTGCAGTTCACCTTCCAACTCAAGCCGATTAGCGGCTTGTTCTGGGCTGAGGTCTTCCCGGATCAACCTCTCGACTTCCGTCCAGCACTCCGATGAGAATTGCTTGCCATTGATACAGACTTGCCGGCGCTCATCACGTAATGATTGCGCTTGTTTTAGCCGCCAGCCACGTTGACCTTTGTTTCGTCTGAACTCTCGTGAAATCGTCGACTTGTCCACGCCCATCTTTTGGGCAATCCGAGTTTGATTCAAACCCGCTTGTTTCAATCCGTAAATCTGATATCGTTGTCCGCTGGTGAGTTGCTTATATTGCTTCATCTGTGCTCCTTTTACTTGGTCGTTTAAGTGGCTCCGATAGTAACGCAGCTTGCCACTTAAATTCACTTACAAAAGTTGCACTTCAGTGTTGAATCCGCCGCATAATAAAATTGGCTTACACATAAAGTTTGTATTAACACTACCCCGCATACTCCTTAGATTTCATACCAAATCATAAACCAGCATCAAGGTATACTCTCTATTGACCTGTACAACCATTGGCAGTGAACTCAAGCCAACAATTCTAGTCAAACTTAACAGAAGTTTACTAAGGCAAATAACGCAAAGCAAAGAATATAAATAAATGTAGCGAGAGAGAGAAAATTTTCATCAATAGAAGTAGCAACGGGGCAGCGCCAATTTGCTGCATGTAGATGAATACTCTCTTTAACTAGATACATTATTATCTTGGTTCAAGAGTTCACTATAGGAGGAATGTCAATGTACAGAATTATATTGGCTCTACTCAGCATAATTGCTGTTTCAGCTTCAGCAAGGACTATTCCACAGACTATTACTCCTAATGTCACATCGAAATTGCTGTCTACTCCGAACATTACACCGGGACTGCTGTCTACCCAAAATATCACACCCGGATTGCTGTCTACTCCAAATATCACACCCGGATTGCTGTCTACTCCAAATATTACATCGCGCCTGCTTTCATCCCCACAATTCTCTACTCCAGCAACCTTTATTCCTCACACGTTCTCTAATCCAGAAAATTCGAATCAAGGTATTCCGATTCTAGAAATTTCACCTCCATTTATTCCAACACCATAAGTTTTATGCGAGCACCAGAAGTGATGTGATTGTGGAAGGCAAATGCAAACAAAGAATATGCCGCTATGCATCACACCACCCTTATAATTGACGAATCACGAACAAAGTGACCAACCGGATTCAAATGCCTGACAGTATAAGTCCACAATTCCTCTCTACAATTTCACTTGACCTAGCCTCAGCGCGTTGGTGATCACCACACCGATCTAAAGCTCATTGCGACTGAACGATATCGTCGGATACCATGAGGCGATCTTCTATTTTCCGCATCAGGTCGTACGCCGCCCATACACACATCCGGCGTGAAGCCTTTGGTAACAACAGTGCTGCATTCGCGCAGATGTGTCGTGTACCTTACACGCTGCCCATCTCATCGAGGAATCGCGAACCACGCGCAAAACCAATATGCAGATGAAGTTCTTTTTATTGGAATCCTTAGCGGCAAACGAAATATCGCTCACTAGCAAAAGGTATGTCACTTATCCAGATGGTTACAGGTCAAGCACCATGCTGAATAACGTAGTAGAATTTATGACTTAATAATCGCAATTACCCATTGCAAATCACATAGAGCCGAAATTATTTTGCTGCCAGTTTTTATCATCATATTGGCAAGTAAAAGTTTGTTTATTTATTCAGAAAAATCAACATACCGGCAAAACTGAAAACAACGTAAGTACTATGGTAATCAACCGCGCCAATGACAACAACGTGGTAAAAATCAGGCTAACCACCCACTCCGTACAGCGCAATCTTGTCTGAATTAATCTGCGATAACACGCAGAAAATACAGCAAATCCATCCAGAAAATTTCCATAATTCATTTTGTTTGATAAAACAACTTTTTTGTATAATTAACAACTTGAATACAATATGCCCATGATAACCGACAAAGAAATCCTTATACTGTATTACAGCCAGCATGGTGCAGTGCGTCAAATGGCTCAACTGGTAGCACGTGGCGTGGAACAGGTAGCGGGTGTTCGGGCACGACTGCGCACCGTAGCTAAAATTTCCACGGTATGTGAGACGACCGCACCCGGCATACCTGATGAGGGTGCCCCCTATGCCGAGTTATGCGATCTAAAAGAATGCATAGGCATTGCTGTTGGAAGCCCCACGCGCTTTGGCAACATGGCCGCTCCAATGAAGTATTTCTGGGATGGCACTGGTTCGCTATGGATGCAACATTCGTTGGTCGGCAAGCCCGCTGCCTTGTTCACTTCAACTGGCTCCATGCATGGTGGACAAGAAAGTACGCTGCTATCCATGATGTTACCGCTGATGCACCACGGTATGATTATTGTTGGCCTGCCTTATTCCGAGCCGGAACTCGCCACCACACAACAGGGTGGAACACCTTATGGCGCCAGTCATTTTGCAGGGATGGCTAACGACCGCCTCGTCAGCGAAGACGAAAAAAGACTATGCATCGCGCTCGGCAAGCGGCTTGCGCAAACGGCATTGAAATTGGCCGCATAAAATTGGAACAATAAATGCCTTAAATATTTATTCCCGCTTTCCCGGAAATAACACATAAATAACTTTCAGGAATATTTATGAATAATGCGCGCGAAGCTCGCCAAATGTTACGTGCTCATCGCTACGGCGCGCTATGCACGCTGTCTAAAAAATTTGATGGCCATCCGTTCGGCTCTATCACACCCTATCTAGTTGACCATGATGGCAGTCTACTCATTCTGATTAGCACATTAGCGGAGCACACCAAAAACATCCAATATGACCCACGTGTAAGCCTAATAACGCATAACCAAGATAGCCCACATATTCAAACTCAAGGACGTATCACCGTGGTGGGTGCAGCGCAAATTATTACGGATACAGACAAAGCTGGCACACGCTATTTGCGCTACTTTCCGGAAGCACAAACCTACTTTAACATGCATGACTTTTCAATTTACCGCATCATGCCGCAGTCATTACGTTATATTGGTGGCTTCGGCAAAATCCATTGGATCGAGGCAAATAGCTATTTAGTACCACCCTATCCGTTAATTCAGCAAGAAAATAACGTGATCTCACACATGAACACGGATCATCGCGACACAATGCGTCACTACTGCCAACACTTTCATAAAATCGAAGTACTGCACGCGGAAATGTTAGGTATCGACTGCGATGGTTTCGATGTCCGCGCCGATGAAAAAATATTACGTTTTGATTTTCCCGAAATGGTGTTCGATGCGCAACAGGCTCGCCATGCTTTAATCGCTATGTCACGAGCGCCTAGATAAATATCCATGCCAAAGACTTTATTTTTCTTTGCTTAAAATAAATACAGGGCGGATTCAACACTGAAGTGCAACTTCTGTAAGTGAATTTAAGTGGCGAGCTGCGTTAATATCGGAGCCACTTAAATGACCAAGTAAAAGGAGCACAGATGAAGAAATACAAGCAGCGCACCAGCGGGCAACGATATCAGATTTACGAATTGAAACAAGCGGGTTTGAATCAAACTCGGATTGCCCAAAAGATGGGCGTGGACAAGTCGACGATTTCACGGGAGTTCAGGCGAAACAAAGGTCAACGCGGCTGGCGACCAAAGCAGGCGCAATCGTTACGTGATGAGCGCAAGCAAGCCTGTACGAATGGCAAGTGCTTCTCATGGGATGAATGGGTGGAAGTCGAGAGGTTGATCCGGGATGACCTCAGCCCAGAACAAGCCGCCAATCGGCTTGAGCTGGAGGGCGAACTGCAGATCAGCCATGAGGCGATCTACCGGCATGTCTACGCAGACAAACGTGATGGAGGTGACCTGTGCCGGCATTTGCGAAGCCAGAAACCACGCCGCAAGCGATATGCAAGTGGGCAAGAGCGGCGAGGCATGATCAAGAACCGTGTCAGCATTGATGAACATCCGGAAATCGTTGACCAAAAGACGCGCATGGAGATTGGGAAGGTGATACCGTCATCGGCAAGAACCACAAAGGTGGACTGGTTACCCTGGCTGAAAGGAAGTCGCGCTATGTGTTGGCGGGGCACCTACGCAGCAAACATGCCGAGGGTGTAACGGCCATGACAACGAGTTTGCTGAGTCCCCATAAAGACCAATGCCACGCCATTACATTCGATAACGGCAAAGAGTTTGCGGGACATGAACGCATCGCAGCAGAACTACAGACTGCGATCTATTTCGCGCACCCCTGCCGTTCCTGGGAGCGAGGTCTGAACGAGAACAGTAATGGGTTATTGCGGCAGTACTTCCCCAAGGGCATGGCGTTGACTGACGTTACCGAGGAGCAAGTGCAGCGAGCGGTAGAACGACTCAACCACCGGCCACGCAAAGTGCTGGGTTTCAGATCACCGCATGAAGTACTATTCGGGGTAGAGGTGCGCTACACCAAGCCAACATGAGCTGTTGCACTTCGAACTTGAATCCGCCAGATAAATTTGAAAAATTAACATGCATCACGCATTAAATGCTACCTCGTCTCCCATGAAACCTTACTCTGAATCATGCGAACAAAACCAAGCTCCCATACTTGAAGTCCTACAAGAAACACTCGTTAATCAAAAATATGTATTGGAAATAGCCAGTGGGACCGGCCAGCATGCCGTCTATTTCGGGCGTGCGCTACCCCACTTGACTTGGCAAACCAGTGAATTAGCGCAAAATCATGCGGGTATCCTGGCCTGGCTGGACGAGGCCCAACTACCCAATGTGCTTCCACCTGTAGCCATCGATGTGAACGACGACCAATGGCCTATCGAAATTGTAGATACAGTGTTTAATGCCAACACGGTACATATCATTTCTTGGCCAGAAGTTGAGCAACTGTTTGCAGGCATAGCACGCGCTTTAAGTGCAGGTGGCATTCTGTGTCTGTATGGGCCCTTTAACTATGAGGGAAAGTTTACCTCCGAAAGCAATGCGCGTTTTGATGCATGGCTCAAATCACGCAACAGAAACAGCGGTGTGCGGGATTTTGAAGCTATCAATCGGCTCGCCGAAACGCATGGACTATTTCTGCTGAAAGATGTGCCCATGCCCAACAACAATCGAACCTTGGTGTGGCAACGCGCTCCCAACAACCTTGAAGCACCATGAGCATAAAAATAATCGAATCCATAGCAGATATTTCCGAGGCACAATGGAACGCACTCGCAGGAAGCAATCCGTTTCTTTCCCATGCCTTCCTACGAGCACTACAAGAAAGTGGTTGTACCACCCCGCGTACCGGCTGGGAGGCGCAGTTCCTCACGGTCTGGCAAGACAACCTTCTTGCTGGCGCTATGCCGATTTATCGTAAGCACCACTCCTATGGCGAATTCGTTTTTGATTGGGCATGGGCCGAGGCATATCAGCAACATGGGCTGAACTATTACCCAAAATTATTGTGTGCCCTACCGTTTACGCCTATTACCGGGGCAAGGCTTCTGGCAGCAACCGCCGAAGTACGAATACAGCTAATCCGTTCCGCTCTGCAAATGGCGCAGGAGGCAGGCGTATCCTCCCTCCATTGTCTATTCCCCGATGAAAACCAGGCGCTGGAAATGCAACAGGAAGGAATGATGTTACGTCGCGGCGTGCAGTTTCACTGGCAAAATCCTGGGTACGCCGATTTCGATGCTTATCTGTCCAGCCTGCGTCAAGACAAGCGCAAAAAAATAAAACATGAGCGACGCAAGGTGAAGGAGGCCAACATTTTCTTCGAGCGCATCCGCGGAGAAAATATCTCTGAAGCCCAGTGGGATTTTTTCTTTCAGTGCTATACCCATACCCATAGTCAGTACAACTCTCCACCATCATTGAATCTGAATTTTTTCAAACGCATCGGCGCGACCATGCCTGAAAACATTCTGCTGATCATCGCATCGCGCAGTGGAAAGCAGATTGCCAGCGCATTCAACTTATTCAACCGTGATGTTCTTTACGGGCGCTCATGGGGTACGCTGGAATATCATCCTGGTCTGCACTTCGAAACTTGCTACTATCAAGCCATTGAATTTTGCATCGAACATAAAATCGCCACCTTTGAAGGCGGGGCGCAAGGAGAACATAAACTTGCCAGAGGATTTCTACCGATCACAACTTGGTCGGCGCATTGGCTGGCGCATCCGCAATTCTCACGAGCAGTAGAAGATTTCTTAAAGCGTGAGACAGGAAACATTAGCCAGTATATAAATGAGCTAAACGACAGCAATCCCTTTAAATGCCAGCCTGTTAGTAACAAAATAAATTTGTCCGGTTTTTAAACACTAAAACTCTCTTCATTTTGATTTCCCTATTCTTATAGTCGCTGTGATCATTTTCTCAACTGCTTCTTAACTGCTCGCCACCCGACATGAATGGCCTTCAAACGATTTGCCAATGTTATGCTAAAATGTATAAAGATTTAGATCGATAAGACCCATAATAACTACCTCTTCAAATTGAATTAAAAGCGATACTTGGCAAGCCCTTATCGAAGACGGGGCTACTGAATGGAGGACAAATTTGCATAAAAATAAAAGTGATTTAACAGTATGAATGTATCTATAACGATACCGTTTAATACCTTTTCTCATAAAGTTAATATCTTTAAATCTGATTAAAGAAAAAACCCTAAACTCAAAGTTAGCGAAGATAAAAAGTCAGAGCTGTACTAAAGTTTTTCATGCTTCATCCGATGATCTATCATCAGCTTAGTAAAAACTCAGCATGTTTATAATTGAAACTCTAGCAACGAAATTACGACTTCATCTAAGTAATCATGATGGAGGGTGAGATATGCGCTTAGCACACCTGCCATCATCAATAATGATCGCAAATTTAAGGAAATTCAGATGAATACTCTACATACCAATATCATGAAATGGCTAGTTTGTTTTGTTATAGTATTTTCAGCATTAACCCTTGGAGGTTGCGCTAACACAAAACGTATAACTCTTTCTCCATCAGACGAACCTCCCTCACATGACTATATAATTGGCCCGGGGGACAACGTTAATATCATAGTCTGGCACAACCCAGAGGTCTCCATGTCCGTTCCAGTTCGCCCGGATGGAAAAATTACCACCCCTCTGGTAGAAGACCTGCCCGCCATGGGAAAGACGTCAACACATTTAGCTCGTGACATTGAAAAAGCACTGGCTACATTTATTCAAGATCCGGTTGTAACGGTTGTTGTGACTGGTTTCATTGGGCCATACACAGAACAAATTCGTGTAATAGGAGAAGCTGGTAAACCCCAAGCGCTTAACTATAACAAAGGTATGTCACTAATGGATGTCATGATCGCCGTAGGTGGCATCACAAATTTTGCCGCAGGCAACAAGGCCAGCATTATTCGCAACATTGATGGAAAAGCACAATATATTGCAGTTCGGTTGGACGATCTAATTCAGGATGGCGACATTTCAGCAAACATACCAGTACGTCCAGGGGATATTTTAGTCATTCCTGAAAGTTTCTTTTGATTTATATTTTCTTTCTTAAACTTAAGAGAATAATTTAAACGATCAAGTGTCACACCTAATTTTTCAATACATTCCATAATTAAATGGCTACTCCGTTATGTAATCGCGGAGTAGTGTTAAATTAAAAGTTGATACCCGCACCATTATGGAGATCTTGACAAGATGGAGGAATTAATAGCCCTGCTACTTTCCTACTTAAAGGGAATATGGAAATACCGATGGTACGCGGTGGTTATTGCATGGATCATTGTCTTAGCTGGAGGGTTCAAGATATATTCTCTACCTAACAATTATGAGGCTTCCGCGAGAGTCTTCGTGGATACACGAACTATCTTAAAGCCATTACTGGCAGGTATGACAACTGTTCCCAACATGGAACAACAAGTTTCAATCATGAGTCGTACTCTTCTTAGCCGTCCAAACGTTGAACGAGTTATGAGAATGGTGGATTTAGATATCAAAGCAATAGATGCCAAGGATCATGAGCGACTAGTCAGCAATATGATGGGGCAAATCAAGATCAACGGAAGTAATAGTGCTGACCTCTATGTTATTTCCTACAACCACCAAAATCCAAAAATTGCAAAAGATGTAGTTCAGTCCTTCCTAACCATCTTTGTTGAAGGCAGCTTTGGGAATCAGAAACAAGACTCCGAAAAAGCAATTAAATTTATCGATGAACAAATCAAAAATTATGAAGATAGATTAGTCACTGCGGAAAAAGCTGTTACGGACTTTCAAATAAAGAATAGTGGTCTATTGCCTCGGGACGGTGATTATGGATCACAACTGCAAGCAGTATCGGATAGTCTGAACGAAGCGAAATTAGGACTGCGTGAAGCAGAGCAAGCGCGCAATGCCATCAAAAATCAAATTGAAGATGGCGCACCTCCTGAAGATCCGGCGACAGTACCAGCTCCCTCAACTATCGCTAACCCGGAAATTGACGCTCGGATACAGGCATTAACTAATGACATGGATGCCTTGCGACTACGCTTTACAGAGCGCCATCCAGATGTTATTTCAATCAAGCGCCTGATTACAAAACTTGAAGAACGTAAGGTGGAGGAAGCTAAATTTAAAAAACCTACCACTGATCGGGATCGAGGTAAGAGTTACAGCCCAATGCTACAACAACTGAATGTTTCTTTATCAGAGGCCGAAGCCAGAGTCGCTGCGATGAAAGCTCGAGTGGAAGAATATTCTTCACGCAGTGCTCAATTAAAAGCACTGACTATTGCAAAACCACAAGTTGCAGAACAGTTTTCACAGCTCAACCGTGATTATCAGATTAACAAAACGAATTATGAAAGCCTTATAGGACGCCGAGAGTCTGCAAAGCTGTCAGGGGAATTGAGTGCCACTTCAGATATGCTGACATTCAAGGTCATAGATCCCCCTACGGTTCCACTTGTTCCTTCAGGACCGAACCGGTTAATGTTATTCAGTTTAGTTTTTGTTGGTGCCCTGCTGGGCGGGATAGGCAGTGCGCTTTTAATGAGTCAAATCAGACCTACTTTTTTGAGTCAAAATAGTCTACGAGAATCAATTGGTTTGCCGATACTAGGTACCGTGACCATGAATTGGACTGCCAATGAAGTAATCAAGCGGAAACGGAGCCTTTATGCTTTCGGTCTCTCTATCTCTCTGCTGGTTGCCTTATATAGCGTGGTAATGGTGTTTTTGTTCCTTAAACTATAATTTTGAGGAAGCCTCTTAACAACTTAAAACTGCAACTAAGAGCAATTAAAACATAGGCGACATAAAAGATAGGTGTTTGTTAATTAACAAAGCCAAATCAAAAAGCGGACAAAGCAGCCAGACCGAACACCGTTGGGAGATTATGTGAGCATTATTGAAAAAGCAGCAAACAGATTTGGGCAGAATAACGGTGAGATAACGCCTGCACCAAAAATAAAGTCGGAGAATCTAAATGAACAAAGTTCAAAAATAATTAATGAACACAATACCCACAATTTAGACAAGCCAATGATTGCGCAAGTCGAAATCAATCTTGCTAAATTGCATCAATTAGGAATGATCACACCGGACCAAGGAAAAACTTTAGCCGCGCAGGAGTTTAGAGGAATAAAACGTTCTTTGATCCAGAATGCTTTCTTTAAAGGTGCCGGTGCGATACACCACGGAAATTTGATTATGGTAACAAGTTCGTTACCCAGAGAAGGAAAAACATTCTGCGCCATTAATCTGGCCATGAGCATCGCAACAGAAATGGACCACACAGTTCTGCTGGTTGATGCAGACGTAGCTCGTCCATCGGTTCTCCGCACATTAGGATTGAAATCAGCTGTCGGGTTGATGGATATTCTTCTCGACGAAAAGCTCGATTTAGCAGACGTAATGATTAATACTAACGTCGATACTCTCAGAATTTTACCTGCTGGAACAAGTCACAGACATGCAACAGAACTGTTGGCAAGCCAGGCGATGAGCAGCTTGTTAAATGAAATTTCAAACCGATATCCAGATCGCATCGTCATATTTGATTCCCCTCCTTTGCTCCCCACAACTGAGGCACGTGTTCTAGCCGGCCAGATGGGTCAGATTGTCATGGTGGTAGAAGCCGAAACCACTACCCAGCATGCAGTCAAAGAGGCACTTCGTCAGATCGAAACAAGCCCTCATATTAATTTAGTCTACAATAAGGCAAGGGCATTCCCAGGCGGAACCAATTATGGTTACGGCTATTATGACTAGAGTGATTGGGAATAATGGAGTTAACCAGTTTGTCTATACGACAGTACAAACAGTTACCCTTACCCTGCTGATTTTACCAGCCTGTTCTACCGCTGCTGACTGGAAAATCTCACCCAGACTAAATTTATTAGAAACTTATACCGATAATGTAACACTGGCTACAAAAGGCAATGAGAAAAGCGACTTCATCACCCAAATTAATCCTGGAATATCGTTGATTGGAACCGGGACACGCTTAAAAGTCAATGTCGACTACACAATGCAAAACCTTTTTTATGCAAATGAGCAAAGTCGAAATAGGACTGTTCATCAGTTAAGGGCAAGTGAAAACGCGGAGCTAATAAAAAACTTTTTTTTCCTGGACAGTACTGCAAGTATCAGTCAACGTAACATTTCTCTCCTTGGCCCAATAACAGACAATAACGAAAACATTACGAATAACCGAACCAATGTAAAAACCTATAGCATTAGCCCCTATATACGTCACAATTTTTCCAATTTTGCTTCAACTCAAGCGCGCTACACACATAATGCTGTCTACACAGACGTAGGGGCATTCTCTGGAAGGAAATCTGACACTATCCTGTTAAGCTTAACCAGTGGCTCTGCCTTCAGAACACTAGGCTGGGGCTTGAATTATAATAAGCAAAAATTAGATTTCCTCGACAGATCTATAGAAAATGAACGATATACCGGCAATCTTCGCTACCGGATTTCATCAAAATTCAGCCTGACTGGAACCAGTGGATATCAAAAATTCAGCTATACATCACTAACCGGAGTATCGGCTGGATCTTTCTGGACAGCTGGTTTTGCTTGGACACCAGCCGAAAGGACTAGTATTACTGCCAATACTGGTAAAGCTTTTTTTGGCACTACGTACATGCTTAGAGCCAGCCATCGCACTCGCAGGTCAGCTTGGAGCTTAAACTACAACCAGGATATCACCACCACCCGCGATCAATTTTTCATCCCCCCCACAACCGATACGGAAAATTTCCTGAACCAACTGTGGATGTCCAACATCCCCGACCCGGTAATGCGTCAGCAAACAGTAGAGAACTTCATTAGAGACAATGGACTGTCAGCCTCCATTTTTGACCCAGTCAATTTCCTCACAAATCAATTTTTTCTGCAAAAGCGCTTACAGGCGAGTGTTGCTTTTAGTGGTGCAAGAAACACACTTGTATTTAGCATTTTCCATATGTTGCGCGAAGCACAAACACTTGGAGATGTAAATGATGCTTCGATTATTGGGACGAGCAACATTGGACTGAACAGAAACATAAAGCAAATTGGAGGCAATGCTCTTTGGAACTGGAAAATTGGTCCACGAACCAACGCCAATGTTGGCGTCATGTACTTGAAATCCAGTTTACTCGCCACGGGCAGAGAGGACGACACCAAGACCTTCAGAGCCGGCCTGACAAGACAATTACAGCCCAAGCTTAATGGAGCAGTAAATTTTCGACATATCGAGCGAACCTCTAACCAAATTGGCAGTGATTATCGCGAGAATGCTCTCATCGCATCACTGTCTATGCGTTTCTAGCTGGAGCAACCAAATAAATGTATGAATCTTACTACGGACTAAGTGCCAAACCGTTTCAATTAAAGCCTGACCCCCAGTTCTTTTTTGGCAGCAGAGGTCATAAGCGCGCCATGGCCTACTTGGAATATGGCCTGTCACAAGGGGAAGGTTTCATCGTCATCACCGGTGAGGTTGGTGCAGGCAAAACCACCTTGGTGCGCAGTCTTTTTTGTAAACTTGAATCTGAAAAAATTCAAGCAGCACAAATCGTCAACACCAACCTTAACGCAGATGATACATTAAGAATGGTAGTCGCAGCATTCGGACTTCCCTACGAAGATGACTCCAAAGCTTCTCTGCTGACCAAACTTGAGCTGTTTCTTCGACAATGTGATCAAAAAGGAAAGCGTGCACTACTGATAGTGGATGAAGCACAGAATCTTTCATCTCAAGCAGTGGAAGAATTAAGGATGTTGTCCAATTTTCAAACTGCTGACAAATCATTGCTGCAAATCTTCCTGTTAGGACAGCCTGAATTCAGGAGAACCCTTCTTAGTCGCGACATGCAACAATTGCAGCAGCGGGTAATTGCGACCTACCACTTGGGACCATTAGATGCCCTGGAAACCAAAGACTACATCGAACACCGACTGCATACCGTTGGCTGGAATGGAGATCCCTCCTTGAGCGAAGATGCTTTCTTTGAAATCTATAATTTTACTGGCGGCATCCCACGCAAAATAAATACACTTTGTGACCGCCTTTTTCTAATGGGTTACCTCGAAGAGCGTCACAATTTCAAAAGCGCTGATGTAACTGAAGTATTAGGTGATATTCAACAGGAGCTTGCTCTTCCTATATCAGAGACTGCAGCACAAAACTCATCCGACATCCCGCAGATCGAGCAGAAAGAAAATGCTCAGGAGAGTTTAGGAAATATGGATGAAAGGCTTTTCAAGATGGAAAACTCAGTCATCTCCGTTCTAGATCTGCTTAAACGGATTCTTTCTCGCTCCAATTCAAACATCAATAACCTTACAAAGTAAATGACCCTATCAATGGCTATGACTATTTACTGAGGAGCGAATTCACTTTGCGAATGAAATTGAAGTAGATAAATCAACTCGCATGAGAGCGCAGTGGCAAGTTAAATGGAATCCAAAGCAGGCTCGGGAATTGCAGGATAAGCAATATCAAGTATCTGTCAGTGCTCTGTGTTTCTCGCAGAAAATTGGAATAGCATGTAAATACTGATTGAGCAGAACATAATCTCAAATCAACAAACGTGTTCAACAAGTTTAACAAAAGTTCAAAGAGTGCAACAGCGTGTTGCCGCCTTACAAATCATTTGAATAAATTCATATTATCAATAACAGTTAATGCAAATTATTAAACCACCGACCCCTCGACCTTTTAGCATTCTATGTATTGTAGGCGCACGCCCTAATTTCATGAAAATGGCTCCTATCATGGCGGCCTTTGCCGCTCTTGGACCAGAACTTGATGTATCTCTGGTTCATACCGGTCAACATTATGACGTAGCCATGAACCATCAATATTTCGAAGCGCTCGGCATACCGCAGCCCGATATTAATCTGGAGGTTGGCTCTGGAAGCCATACAGCACAAACCGCCAATGTGATGCTCCGCTTCGAATCAGTTCTGGACACAAAACACCCTTCCGCAGTGCTGGTCGTTGGAGATGTGAATTCCACTCTAGCCTGCACGCTCGTGGCAGTAAAAAAAGGAATTCCCGTAATTCACGTTGAGGCCGGTCTGCGCAGTTTCGACCGCGCTATGCCGGAAGAAATCAACCGGGTTTTGACTGACCAGGTATCTGAACTGCTTTTCATCACTGAGCGCAGTGGTCGCGAAAACCTGTTGCGCGAGGGAATAGCCGAATATCGCATTCGATTTGTCGGCAATGTCATGATCGACACCTTGCATCACAACCTGGAAAAAGCAATCCCGGTATCTCAAATCCTGCAGAATGCCGGCAGAGAAGAGTTTCTGGTTGGCCATGACGGATATGCCATCCTCACCGCACACCGGCCTTCCAATGTGGATGATCCTGACACCCTGCGCTCATTGCTTGAAACCACCCTCAAGATTAGTACCCAATTACCCATTATTTTTCCGATGCACCCACGCACTCGTGACATGATTCAAAAATTTGAATTGAGCAAAATGCTGGATGTTCCTACAGTACTGCAACTGCCTCCAATGGGTTATCTGGAAATGCTGGGGCTTATGAAGGATGCACGAGTTGTATTAACCGACTCAGGTGGTATTCAGGAAGAAACCACGGCCCTTGGCGTACCCTGCATTACACTCAGGAATAATACAGAAAGGCCGATCACAGTGGATGAGGGTACCAACACTATCGCCGGACTGGATTCGGCAAAGATACTAACGATATTTGACGAAATCATGCTTACCGGTGGAAAAGCAGGTCGAATCCCTGAGTTCTGGGATGGGCATGCCTCAACACGCATTGCAGCGGAAATTCTTGATTGGCTGAAAAACGGTTTACAAAGCAAATAATTATTGAAGCCTTGACAAATATATAAGCACGATACTTTGCCCGCAATGGCGCTTAAATGAAAATGAAGCAATTTAAGCAAGCAATCTGCACAACAAATGTTATCAAGTATGGATTTTTACCGGAAAAAATCTGATGACCACAGCGCTAATACGTAACGCGATGACTATTGACGTGGAAGATTACTTCCAAGTCTCGGCCTTCGCCTCCACTATCGCGCGCGAGCAATGGGGAAATCTGCCGTGCCGGGTAGAACGCAATATTGATATCGCCCTAGCTTTACTGAATGAAGGTAATGCGCACGCAACTTTTTTCACTTTAGGCTGGATCGCTGAGCGCTATCCCAGCATGGTGCGCCGCATCGTAGACAATGGACATGAGCTTGCCAGTCATGGTTATGGTCACCAACGCGTTAGCGAGCTGAGCCGCAATGAATTCAACGAAGATATCTCACGCGCCAAAAAAATACTGGAAGACCTCTCAGGCAGTCCGGTAATTGGCTATCGCGCCCCGAGCTTTTCCATCGGCGCTGATAACCTGTGGGCGCTTGATTTACTACAAGAAGCTGGCTATCAATATAGCTCCAGCATATATCCGATTCGGCACGACCATTACGGTATGCCCGAGGCACCTCGCTTTGCCCACTACCCGCGCGGCACAGACGGCATGCTGGAACTCCCCCCCACCACGGCAGCATTACTGGGCCGAAACCTGCCAGCGGCAGGCGGGGGCTATTTCAGACTACTTCCCTATCAAGCGTCTCGCTGGCTCATACGCCGTGTCAATCAACAGGATGGAGAACCCTGTATTTTTTATTTTCACCCGTGGGAGCTTGATCCAGACCAACCGCGTCAATCTAACATCTCGACGAAAACACGATTTCGCCATTACATCAATCTGAAACATATGGAGTCCCGCCTACAATCGTTGTTGCGGGATTTCCACTGGGATCGCATGGACCGCATATTCATGAAAGCAGGCGCGTGAAGGAATTTTCAGCGATCGCATCCGCACTACAGGTACGCGTGATGACATCAAATGACGTCGCACGCTGGGACGAATTCGTTTATGCCTGTCCTGCCGCCACATTTTTTCATCGTGCTGGCTGGAAAGAAGTAATCGAACGCGCCTTTGGGCACCACACTTACTTCCTGCTGGCTGAAGAAAATGGAACCATTCAAGGCATCCTGCCGCTGGCAGAGATCAATAGCAGATTGTTTGGACATTCATTATCTTCACTACCGTTTTGCGTTTACGGCGGTGTCATCGCAAATACAGAGTCAGCGCGGAAGGCACTGGATGATGAGGCTCAGATACTGGCTACGAAATTAGCTGTGGACTTCCTGGAATATCGCAACATTATGCCCTTCCACACTGACTGGCCAAGCAAGAATCTCTATGTCTCTTTTCGCAAGGTCATCGAGCCGGACGTGGAAGCAAACATGCTCGCCATCCCCCGCAAACAAAGGGCGATGGTTAGAAAGGGCATTAAAAACGGTCTCGCTAGCGAGATTGACGAAGGAGTGGAGCGGTTTTTTTCCGTGTTCGCGGACAATGTACACCGCCATGGCACTCCCGCATTGCCAAAACGCTATTTCGTACTACTTAAAGAAATATTCGGCAGCGACTGCGAAGTACTGTCAGTAGTTAAGGATGGGCTCATTTTAAGCAGCGTACTGAGCTTTTATTTCCGCGATGAAGTATTACCCTACTACGCAGGCGACACCGTGGAGGCTCGCGATTTTGCGGCAAATGATTTTAAATACTGGGAGCTGATGCGGCGCGCTTGCGAACGCGGTATTAAGATCTTCGACTATGGACGCAGCAAGCGCGGCACCGGCCCATTCGATTTCAAGAAAAATTGGGGGTTCGAACCGCAACCGTTGCATTACGAATATCAATTGCTCCGGGCGAAAACCGTGCCTGATACCAATCCATTAAATCCAAAATACCAGTTGTTCATCAAGATGTGGCAAAAACTACCCCTGCCAGTAGCCAACTGGCTCGGACCGCACATCGTAAAAAATTTGGGATAAGGCTAATGGATCATTTGCTTTATCTTACTCACCGCATCCCCTACCCGCCCAACAAAGGGGACAAAATACGTTCGTACCATTTACTGAAATATTTGGCGCGACACTATCATGTTCATCTCGGCACCTTTATCGATGATCCAGACGATTGGCAATACATAGATACAGTAAAGCAATTGTGCGGAGATACCCATTTTGCATCTTTAAATCCCCGCACGGCGCGTCTGCGAAGTTTGGGCGCACTCATGATGAATCGCCCTTTAACTATTGATTATTATCGCAATAACGATTTACAGGAATGGGTAAGAAAAGTAATAAAGACACGAACAATTAAACGCGTTCTAATATTTTCCTCTGCGATGGCACAATATGTAACAGGCATCCAACAAGCGCGTTGCATCATCGATTTCGTCGACATAGACTCCGATAAATGGCGTCAATACGCAAAAAGAAAGCCATGGCCGATGAGTTGGCTATATCGACGCGAAGCTCGCCTGCTGCTCCGCTACGAACGACAAGTGGCGCGCAAGTATGATGCATCGCTGTTCGTTTCGGAAGCTGAAGCCGATCTTTTTAAACAACTGGCACCGGAGAGCACTGAGAAAATTGGATTCTTCAACAATGGTGTGGATAGTGACTATTTTTCGCCTAGCCGAGAATATCCTGATCCATATCAGCCAAATATGGCGGCCATTGTCTTTACCGGGGCCATGGACTATTGGCCGAATGTGGACGCCGTGTGCTGGTTCGCCCAGGAAATTTTCCCCGCGGTACTTGCCAAGCATCCCCATGCACGCTTTTATATCGTTGGATCTCGCCCAACCGCCGCCGTGCAGGAACTGGTCCAGCTACCTGGAGTTGTGGTAACAGGCGCGGTAGCAGATGTTAGACCCTATCTCGCCCATGCCCAACTAGCGGTGGCGCCCTTACGCATCGCCAGAGGCTTACAAAACAAAGTCCTGGAAGCCATGGCCATGGCCAAAACTGTTATTGCATCTCCTCAAGCAGCAGAAGGCATTCTGGCGACATCAGGTCAAGAGCTACATATTGCCAGCAACAGCCAGGCGTTTAGCCGCATTATTATATCGATGCTCACACATAGAACCGAAGAACATTCTGGCGAAACCGCCCGCGCCAGGATTCTGGCTGATTATGAATGGGAACGCAGTCTTGCGCATGTCAAGGCATTGCTTGATGAAGCTCCAATAACTACGACTCAATCCTGTAAACCAGAAAAGAATACCTGGATACCACAAGAAATCCCACACTTGACCACTTTCAAGGATGAGCAACGATGACTGGCACAACACTCCAAGCGTTAACTCCGTCCAGTATCGACAGCCAAACCGGGCAGCCAGTATTGCAATGGCGTTTTATGGCTATCCTCACACTTACGGTCATTGCCACAATTCTAATTATTTATCAGCAAACCGTATTATCCACCGTCGCTATCTGGCTGCGGTCCGAGACCTTTACCCACGGTTTTTTTATTTTCCCGATTAGTGCCTATCTCATATGGATGAAGCGCAAATCGCTTGCCGAGATAGCCCCATGCCCGGATTACCGTGGCTTGTTGGCCATGGCAGGGTTAGGCCTTGGCTGGCTGCTTGCCGATGCCGGAAGTGTGCAGGTTGTTGCTCAGTTATGTTTAGTAGCAATGATCCCGGTGGTAGTCTGGACTATACTGGGGATGCAGGTAACCCGCGCGATAACCTTCCCCCTCGTATTCCTGTTTTTTGCCGTTCCTTTCGGGGAATTTTTGATTCCCCCGCTGATGGATTTCACTGCCGATTTTGTGGTAACCGCACTGCAAATAACAGGCATTCCGGTTTACCGCGAAGGAACATTCTTCACAATACCCAGTGGCCAGTGGTCCGTCGTAGAAGGTTGTAGCGGTTTGCGCTACCTGATCGCATCTTTCACTCTGGGCAGCTTATATGGCTATCTCACCTATCGCAGTAATAAACGCAGGCTCATTTTTGCAGCACTTTCATTAATCGTCCCCATTTTTGCCAATGGGCTGCGTGCTTATATGATCGTGATGATCGCCCACTTAAGCAATATGCAATTGGCATTGGGAGTTGACCATTACATCTACGGTTGGGTCTTTTTCGGAATCGTTATGACGTTGCTATTCTGGATCGGTGCTTTCTGGCGGGAAGATCAATCAGATCAACAACGGCAAGAAAACAGGATTGCTGTTAATACAGCTCATGGGGCGATCACGAGCCGAGGCTTTGCCATGGCGGGCGTTATCATCATTCTAGTTGCAGCCTTTTGGCCCGCTTACGCAGCTTATTTGAACAACCGTCCAATCAAAACCGATGGGCTAACAATTAAACTGCCTGAATCAAATCAAGGCTGGAATTTACAATCCACGCCACTTACGGATTGGCAGCCACACTATGTTGGTACGAATGCGCAAATTATGCGCACTTATCGCAAGGAGGATAAGGTCATCAGCGTGTACCTCGGTTATTACCGGACTCAGCGCCAAGATGCGGAATTAATCAATTCCCAAAACTATATGATCCAACAAAAAAATCCAGTATGGAGCAATGTAGGAGAAACGCAACGCAAAATTTCTCTCCATGACAAAAATGAAATAATCCAGCAAACATTATTACGCGCCTCCAATAACCGGTTGTTAATTTGGAGTTGGAATAGCTTGGAAGGCACATACACTATTAACCCGTATCTGGCGAAGTTACTTTTGGCAAAGGCCAAACTACTTGGGCAGCGTGACGATGGTGCAGTGATCATTATTACTGCCCCCTATGAAGGGACACCGGAATCAGCGGCAGTATCACTGCAATCTTTTGCCAACGATATGCTACCGGCAATTGATGCCAGCCTTAATCAAGTAGCAGAGCGCGAAACATATGCACACGAATAATCCACCGTTAATTGTGCATGTCATTCATCATTTTGGCGTGGGCGGCATGGAAAATGGCATCGTGAATTTGATCAACCATATGCCCCCGGAACACTATCGCCACGCCATCGTATGCTTGACCGGATACAGCGAATTTCGTCAGCGCCTGAATCAACCCGTTGAATTGGTAGCACTCAACAAACGCGCCGGCAATGATGTCGGTCTGTATGGTCGATTGTTTCGTGAACTGCGTCGGCTCAAGCCAGCCATTGTGCATACACGCAACTTGGCGGCCTTAGAAGGACAAGTTGTTGCCGCTGCCGCGGGCATCAGCAACAGAGTGCATGGCGAGCATGGGCGTGACATGTTCGACTTGCAGGGCAAGAATCGTAAATACAATTTGCTAAGGCAAGCAATCCGACCACTGGTAAAGCATTACATTCCAGTGAGCAAAGATCTTGAACGCTGGTTAATCGATACCGTGCATGTCAATCCGGCAATCGCTACCCAAATTTACAATGGTGTCGATAGTGTAAAATTCACACCGTTCACTACACCAAGGATTAACTTCGGCCCGCCGGGATTTTGCCCGCCGGATGGATTTGTGATCGGCGCCGTGGGACGCATGGCGGAGGTAAAAGACTATCCAAATTTGGTGCGTGCGTTTCTGCGCATGCTCGAACTTAAGCCTGAGCTCCATACCCGCGCACGGCTGGTTATTCTGGGCGAAGGTGTAGCGCGCATGGCTTGCCTGGCCTTACTCAAGCAAGCCAATGCCGAGCATCTCGCCTGGCTACCTGGCAGCCGAGATGACATAGCGGATTTGATGCGCCAATTCGACGTATTCTGCTTATCATCGTTGGGCGAAGGCGTATCCAACACTATTCTGGAGGCGATGGCATGCGGTTTGCCTGTGGTTGCAACCGCCGTCGGCGGCAACAGCGAACTGATAGAGGCAGGCATCACGGGCACGTTGGTGCCCTCTGCCGACCCGAAAGCAATGGCGCATGCCTTGCTAATGTATTATCAAGATAGCGCACTTACCCGCACACATGGCGCGGCGGGGCGGGCCAAAATCGAGGCACACTTCTCAATGTCGGCCATGGTACGCGGATATCTGGGCGTATATGACACAGTGCTGGGTAATTTAAATAGAGACAAATAACTTATAAAAATGAAAACAACATCATGTGTGGCATAGCCGGTATATTTGATACGCAAGCCAAGCGCCCCATTGACCAGGCGCTACTTGCGCGCATGAACCAGACTCAGCATCATCGCGGCCCAGACGAGAGCGGCTTGCACGCTGAGCCAGGAATTGCAATGGCGCACAAGCGGCTCTCGATTATAGATCTCTCCTCCGGTCATCAGCCCCTGTTCAACGAAGATGGTAGCGTGGTGGTGGTATTTAATGGCGAAATTTACAACTTCGTCGATTTGATCCCCGAACTGCAAGCACTGGGCCATACCTTCCGCACCCGCTGCGATACTGAAGTCATCGTGCATGCCTGGGAGCAATGGGGGGAAGCCTGCGTCGAGCGTTTCCGCGGCATGTTCGCATTCGGATTATGGGATCGCAATAAAGAAACATTTTTTCTGGCACGCGATCGCCTCGGTGTGAAGCCGCTCTACTATGCCCTGCTCGACGACGGTCAGCTTATCTTTGGTTCCGAGCTCAAGGTCTTAACTGCCCATCCAGCGTTGCGACGTGACATTGATCCACACGCGATTGAAGAATATTTCGCCTACGGCTATATTCCCGAACCGCGCACTATTTACCAACAAGCCTTAAAGCTGTCGCCCGCGCATACTCTCACCATCAAGCGCGGTCAGCCAATTCCCCAGCCGCGAGAATATTGGGACGTACCATTCCAACCCCTTGCTCTAATGACGCAAGCCGAAGCACAAGAAGAACTCATACCCCTGCTGCGCGAATCTGTGAAAATCCGCTTGGTCTCAGAGGTGCCGCTAGGAGCTTTCCTTTCCGGTGGCGTAGATTCCAGCGCCGTGGTAGCCATGATGGCTGAATTATCCACCGAACCGGTGAATACCTGCTCAATCTCATTCGGTGATCCGGCATTCAACGAATCCGAATACGCAGCGAAAGTTGCAACACGCTATCACACGAATCATCGAGTAGAGCAAGTTGATGCCGATGATTTCGATCTCATCGATAAGTTAGCTGCACTCTACGATGAACCTTATGCAGACAGCTCCGCCATCCCCACGTACCGCGTATGCCAACTGGCGCGAAAAACCGTCACTGTCGCGCTTTCCGGTGACGGTGGCGACGAGAGTTTCGCTGGCTACCGACGCTATCGCTGGCATCTGAACGAAGAACACATGCGTAGCTTCATTCCATCTGCTGTGCGTCGCCCCGTATTTGGCCTGCTGGGCAAGCTCTATCCCAAAGCAGATTGGGCACCTAAAATTTTTCGTGCCAAATCGACGCTCGAAGGCATGGCACGCGATTCAGTAGAAGGTTATTTTCATAGCGTTTCGCTCTTGAGCGATACCATGCGCGCACGCCTCTTCAGTCCGGAATTCAGCCGAGAGCTGGGAGGCTACCGCGCGGTGGAAGTTATGTACCGGCACGATGCACGCTCGCCTGCCCAGGAACCCTTGGCACGAGTGCAATACCTCGACATCAAGACCTATCTCGTAGGCGACATTCTCACCAAGGTTGACCGTGCCAGCATGGCACACGCGCTCGAAGTACGCGAACCTCTGCTTGATCACAAATTGGTGGAGTGGGCCTCGCGCTTACCCGCATCGCTCAAGCTTCAGGGAGGGGAAGGCAAGTATATCTTCAAGAAAGCGATGGAATCGCACCTGCCAAATGAAATTTTATACCGCAAGAAAATGGGTTTCGCGGTGCCGCTTGCAAACTGGTTCCGCGGCCCCCTGAAAGAGAAAGTGCGGCAGGCAGTGCTAGGCCCAACGCTGGCTGCGACTGGTTACTTTAATGCGGATTACCTCCGTGAATTAGTTGACCATCATCAAGCCGGACTGCGCGATTACAGCACACCCTTGTGGACACTGTTAATGTTCGAGGCATTTCTTCGCAACATGCAGCAAAGCAGTTCCATGAAGGAATAATCAAGTTTGCCGATTGAGTTCCAAATGCATCATGCAAAATTTTCTTTACGGCATCTATAAGTTTGACTCATATTTCCCGCTTAAGTTAGTTCAATTACTAACACGCATACTAGTTTGCAATACATCTATTTAAGGAAATTGTAATGAAAAAGGTTTTGATCCTTGGCGTAAGCGGCTTCATCGGCCACCATTTATCCAACCGCATTCTTGCTACAACCGATTGGGATGTGTATGGCATGGATATGAACGCTGACCGTATCACTGATTTGC
Organism: Candidatus Nitrotoga sp. AM1P; assembly: GCF_013168275.1. GTDB lineage: Bacteria > Pseudomonadota > Gammaproteobacteria > Burkholderiales > Gallionellaceae > Nitrotoga. The sequence continues at coordinate 966,077 of NZ_AP019547.1, forward strand.
TCGATCAGCCACGCTTTCACTTTTTTGAAGGTGACATCACTATCCATAAAGAATGGATGGAATATCATATAAAGAAGTGCGATGTGATTTTGCCATTGGTGGCAATTGCTACGCCCTCCACCTATGTTAGGGAGCCGTTGCGTGTATTTGAGCTGGATTTCGAAGCTAATCTACCTATCGTACGCGCAGCCGTTAAATACAAGAAACATCTAATATTTCCTTCTACTTCTGAAGTATATGGCATGTGTCACGATGAGGAATTTGACCCCGAAAATTCTGAGCTTATCTGCGGCCCGATCAATAAACCGCGGTGGATTTATTCCTGTGCCAAACAATTGATGGATCGCGTAATTTGGGGCTATGGCATGGAACAGGGATTGAACTTTACTCTCTTCCGTCCATTCAACTGGATCGGCTCTGGACTGGACTCCATCCACACCCCTAAAGAAGGAAGTTCGCGCGTACTGACACAATTCTTCGGTCACATCATACGCGGCGAAAATATAAGTCTGGTAGACGGTGGACAACAAAAACGTGCATTCACTTATATCGACGATGGTATAACCGCACTGATAAAGATCATTGAAAACAAGGATGGTATCGCTTCCGGCAAGATTTATAACATTGGCAACCCGGTCAACAACTATTCCATCTGTGACTTGGCTACCATGATGCTGAAACTGGCCGAGGAATACCCGGAGTACCGCAATTCTGCAAGCAAGGTGCAACTGGTAACAACCACTGCGACAACCTATTACGGCAAAGGCTACCAGGACGTGCAAAACCGTGTTCCCAAGATCACCAATACCTGCGAAGAACTGGGATGGGAGCCAGTTATTTCGATGGCCGATGCCCTGCGCAAAATTTTTGATGCTTACCGCGAACAAATCAATGACGCGCGCGACCTGATGGAATGACATACAAGGTGCTGAGATTAAGAATCCGGATAGATACTCTTAAAAAAGTACGCTATACCTGACCACTATTAATTACCGCGCTTTGAATTTAAATTCACGATTTAAATACGCAAACGATTTAAAAAAGCAATGCACATCCTACATATCCTCGATCATTCCATTCCACTGCATAGTGGCTATACTTTTCGCACGCTTTCTATTCTTAAAGAACAACGTGCCTTAGGATGGGAAACCAGTCACCTGACTAGCCCAAAGCAAGGTATCTGTAGCGCAAGCGAGGAGACTATCGATGACTGGCATTTTTTCCGCACACGCCATACGATTGCCAAAATGACGAAAGTACCTTTATTGAACCCAATTTCCGTCATTAACAGTCTTACTCGTCGTCTTAACAAAGTAGCCAGAATTGTTAAACCAGACATTTTGCATGCCCACTCCCCTGCTTTAAATGCCATAGCTGCTTTACGCGTTGGCCGTAGCTTGGGCATTCCAGTGGTCTATGAGGTTCGTGCATTCTGGGAAGATGCGGCGGTAGACCATGGCACCAGCAAAAAACACGGTTTGCGTTACCGCCTCACTCGTGCACTTGAAACCTATGCCTTAAAGCGCGTGGATGCCATTACCACGATTTGTGAAGGCCTGCGCAACGATATCGTGATGCGTGGCATTTCGGAACAAAAAGTCACCGTTATTCCCAATGCCGTGGATATTGAAAAATTTTCCTTTGAAAGCACGCCGGATAATGTACTTAAACAGCAACTAGGTTTGGCAGACTACCGTGTCCTCGGCTTCATAGGCTCATTCTATGCCTATGAAGGACTGGATTTACTGCTAACTGCATTACCGCTCATACTCGATCAGACGCCGGATATCCGTGTTTTATTGGTGGGCGGTGGGCCACAAGAAGAAGCATTAAAACAACAATCTCGCCAACTGGGCATTGCAGATAAGGTTGTGTTCACCGGTCGAGTACCGCACAGTGAAGTGAACCGCTATTACGACCTGGTAGACGTACTCGTTTATCCGCGCCACTCAATGCGTCTCACGGAATTGGTTACGCCGTTGAAACCACTGGAAGCGATGGCACAGGGCCGTTTGTTCGTGGCCTCCAGCGTGGGCGGTCACAAAGAACTAATTCGTGATGGTGAAACGGGCGTGCTGTTCCAAGCCGAATCTGCGCAAGACCTAGCGAACAAGGTGCTCGATTTGCTTAACACGCCCGAGCGCTGGCCAGCGATAAAAGCTGCCGGGCGGCGCTTTGTCGAGACTGAACGTAACTGGAAAGTATCCGTAGCTCGCTATCGTGACGTTTACAACCGCTTAACCGGCAAAGCGGCAAGGTAAGCAGAATGCGAATTCAAGATTTAAAAATTGCCCTCGTTGGGCCGTTGCCGCCACCTTCGGGCGGCATGGCCAACCAGACTTGGCAACTAGCTACGTTGCTAAAGCAAGAAGGAGTCAACGTAGAGCTTGTCCCAGTGAATGCCCCCTACCAACCACGCTTTGTCGGCCACATCAAAGGGCTGCGTGCCGTGTTTCGCTTACTGCCGTACTTGTTCCATTTATGGCACGCTGCAGGCAGGGTCGATTTATTTCACATCATGGCCAACTCTGGCTGGTCGTGGCACTTATTTGCAGCACCGGCGGTGTGGATCGCAAAGTTACGCGGCAAGGCAGTGTTGGTCAATTACCGTGGTGGCGAGGCCGACGAATTTTTCACTCGGGCATTTGCCTGGGTACAGCCAACACTGAGGCAAGTCAATATAATCATTGTGCCTTCCGGTTTCCTGGAAAGAATATTCGCGAATCGAGATTTCATTACTCGTATAGTGCCCAATATTGTAAATTTAAGCCGTTTCATCCCTAACGATTCGCGCACACGAAACCTTTCGGCACCGCATATCGTGGTCGCGCGTAATCTGGAACCTCTGTACGACAATACCACTGCGCTGAAAGCATTCCGCATTGTGCGTGTAGCCATTCCTGGCGCGTGTTTAACTATCGCTGGTTCCGGCCCAGAACGCGCGAAATTGGAAGCGATGGCAAAGGAACTGGGCGTGGCCGATGCTGTAGTGTTTGCAGGTCAAATAGATAACGAGCACATGCCCGTACTTTATCGCGAAGCAGATATCGCTCTAAATCCCAGTCTGGCAGACAATATGCCGATCTCGATTTTAGAGGCATTGGCAAGTGGTGTGCCAGTGGTCAGTACCGATGTTGGCGGTATACCGTTCTTGGTGGAAAACGGAAAAACCGCATTACTGGTGCCGCCACGTGATCCAGAGCAGATGGCCGAGGCTGTACTACGTGTATTGCGTGATGAATCGTTGCGAGAACGCATGGTTAAAAATGGTCTGGATCACGCGCACCGATTCGCTTGGGAAAGCGTACGAGGTGAACTCTTTTTGGCGTACAAAATGGCACTGAATGGGGCGGCATTAGCTGTTACCCTAGATGGAAAATAGACATGGCCAGTCTCTATAATCGATTGGTAGCGCATACCCTGTTTCCTCTGCATGAACGGCTGATGCAGCGCCCCACTTTCGGCTACCTGAACGAGCTGGAAAAAAGCCAATGGTTGTCTCGTACTGGGGTCGAACAATTACAGATGCACAAGCTCAAGCTACTGCTCCAGTCGGCGGAACAACACAGCCCATGGCATGCCGAGCGCATCCACGCCGCCGGTCTGGAGCCACGCAGCGACACGACACTCACCCTGGAAGCACTGCGCCGCTTGCCCACCATGACCAAGCAGGACGCCACTCGCAACATCGAACAACTGGTCTGGCGCGACATTCCCGGCGGCGCCTTCAAATATAATACGGGCGGTTCCAGCGGCCAGCCGCTGATTTTTCACTATGGACGCCTGCGCCAAGCCTCTGATGCCGCCGGACGAATACGCGCACGGCGCTGGTGGGGCGTCGAGGTGGGTGATCGGGAAATCTATCTCTGGGGCGCGCCAGTGGAGTTAAACAAAACCGGTCATATCAAGGCACTGCGGGACCGGCTGCTCAACCAGCTGGTGCTAAACGCTTTCGACATGTCGGTAGCCAATATGGATGCCTACATCGAAGCCATTCGCGGGTTCCAGCCCAAATGCATTTACGGTTACGCCAGTAGCTTGGCTCTGCTGGCGGCACACGCTAAGGAACGCGGCATCAAACTCAGGTTGCCCTCACTCAAGGTGGTATGTACCACCGGCGAACCGCTTTATCCACATCAGCGCAAATTGATCGAAGATATTTTCGGCGTTCCCGCCGCCAATGAATTCGGCAGCCGCGACATTGGTTTCACTGCCCACGAAACTCCGAATGGCCAGATGCTGTTGATGAGCGAAAGCATCATCCTCGAAGTCCTCGATGCACAAGGTAATCCAGTCGCGCCAGGCGAATCCGGCGAAGCGGTCATGACCGGACTCTGTTCCCACGCTCAACCCTTTATCCGTTACCGCACCGGCGACGTGGTACGCTACGCGAACGACACCTGCAAAGCTGGACGCGGGCTGCACGTGATCGGGGAAGTGATGGGTCGCACCACAGATTTCGTGGTGCGCTCCGATGGCACGATCATGCATGCGCTTGCAGTAATCTACGTATTGCGGGCAACGGAGGGGATCGACGAGTTCAAATTTATCCAGCACACCATTCAGGACGTAGAGATTTTTGTGGTGCGAAACCCTGATTGGACCGAGCAATCTCGCGACAAGACCGTGAGCGGAATTCAAGCTCGACTCGGCAACAACGTGCGGGTCGAACTACGATTTGTGGACTCGATTCCGCCAGAAGTTTCGGGCAAATACCGCTACGTGGTGAGCCACGTGCCACTGCAATCGGGTCTCGATAGCGCACTCCAAGAATCGCCGCCCACTATACAACTAGAAAAAATTTAACAGGGAAAACGAGTAACATGAACCTTACCAATTTACTTGCACTGCCTTTCCGTTACCGTCCTTGGCGGCCGCGGCATATGCGTCTGATCCTCAATGACATTGCTGCACCGGCTCAACCCGAATTTGACCATGCAACGCATCTTGTGGGCGCAATCGACTGGCTCTGTCGTGCCCAGGACATCAGGGATGGCCACCCAGACGCAGGCGGTGTTTCGGCAGGATGGAGCTTCGAGGACGGCTGGCTGCCAAGCTATCCGGAAACCACCGGCTACATCATCGAAACCTTCCTTGCGGCGAGCAAAGTGTTGGAACGCCCTGATCTAGAAAAACGTGCCCGGCGCATGATCGACTGGGAACTCTCCATACAGCAGAACGATGGCGCATTTCCCGGCCACTTCGGCGAAGCAGGCAGCCGCCCGGTGATCTTCAATACCGGTCAAATCATGCATGGCATGCTGGCTGGATATCTGCAACTGGGTCACCAGGAATGCCTGGCAGCAGCAGTCAAAGCGGGTTTATGGCTGGTTCGTCAACAAGATGCCGATGGCTGCTGGCATCGCTTCGAACACAATGATGTACCGCACGTGTACAACACTCGGGGCACTTGGGCGCTAGCGGCCACGGGCCTGATCGCGAACGAGCCAGAACTAACCCAAGCAGCGCGACGTAATCTCGATTGGGCACTCACTCAACAAACAACTTCCGGATGGTTTTGTACCAACGCCTTTACTCCGGACAAAGCACCGTTTACTCATACCATCGCCTATGCGATTCGTGGGTTTTTAGAGAGTGGGATATTGCTGGACGATGCACGTTATCTTTCAGCTGCCATTGCCGCTGCTCGCGGCATGGCGCGGGTACAACGCGCCGACGGCTGGCTGGCCGGCACTTATACGGATAATTGGATACCATGTGCAAACTACAGCTGTGTCACTGGCGTAGCACAAATGAGCCTCAATTGGACACGCCTGGCACAAGATGGCGGCGCACCGGAATTTCGGGAGAACGCACGCCGTGCAATCGGCTACGTAAAACGTACGCAGCGTCTTAATGATGCTGACGAGGCGGCGCGAGGAGGTATCGCTGGCTCGTCACCGATCTGGGGCGATTATTCCCGTTTCGAATATCCAAACTGGGCAGCAAAATTTTTTGCCGATGCGCTAATGATGGATATGCACGATTGTGTAATTCCTCCCGTCGCTACGCGAATCGCCAAGCCAGGGGAATATCCACATGGCTGAACTTTCTATCATGGTGCTATGCGGGCGGGCGCCACGGCATCTTTATGTCGCAAACCGGCTGTGTAGTGCCGCACAAGTGGTAGCTATAGTGCAGGAGGCGGGCAGCCACTGGACGTACAAAAAAATACTCAAGCTACTGCGCCCGGATAACTTGTGGCGCAAAGTGTGGCGCTGGCTACGCGACCGCAAACGTTACGCTGACGGGGGTGAAGGCAAATTTTTCTTTGGCGGTGCCGAACCGCGACTCGACAGACCCGAATTGACCACCGAGGTGCCACATATTAATCATCCAAGTGTAATCGAGCTTGCCGATCGGCTGCGGCCCGACGTAATTGCCGTGTTCGGCACCTCACTCATCAAAGGAGCGCTGCTTACGCGTGGTTCTTTGGGCATCATCAATCTGCATGGTGGCTTGTCGCCCGAATACCGCGGCGCAGATTGCACATTCTGGGCGCTTTATAACGGTGAACCGGAAAAAATCGGCTGTACGCTACACTTCATCGACGCTGGCATCGATACCGGCAAGCTGCTCGCCCATATTTGTCCCGAAGTACATGAAGGAGACGACGAGCTCACCCTGTTTTGGCGCGCTGTACGCGATAGCGCCGAAGCTTACGCCGAAGCGATCGAACGCCTCGCGCGAAACGAAGCGCTGGGTGCGTCGCAATCAGGCAAGGGCAAGTTGTATCAAGTCAAGGATCGCGGCTGGCATCACGAGCAACATCTCGCACAATGTTTGCACAATGGCTTGCTCAAGGATATCCATTTAAAGAAGCGCGTGACATGGTTTACTGCCCCCCCTTCCGAAAAAGAACAGAGGTAAGTCAGTGCGTGATTTGATCATCACTGCCATCGTGTTTGGGCTTTTGCCTATGGTCTTATCACGTCCACATGTCGGTCTTTACCTTTATTCCTGGCTAAGTTACATGAACCCCCACAAGCTGGCTTGGGGTTTCGCGACCTCAATGCCCTTTGCCTATATCGTGGCAATTACGACATTGATTAGTATATTCACTTCAAAAGAGCCGAAACACATGCCGTGGACGCGCGAAATGACGGTGCTGCTCATGTATGTTGTATGGATGTCGGTAACCACATATTTTGCATTTTTCTCCAATCTGGCTTGGGAACAATTACAAAAAGTCCTCAAAATTCAAATCATGATCTTTCTGACACCTCTGGTAATAACTAATCGCCAACGGTTGCATGGACTGGTTTGGATAATAGCGCTGTCACTTGGTTTTTATGGGGTAAAAGGCGGAATTTTCACGATAATGAAAGGAGGGGCGCACCGTGTCCAGGGACCACCAGGAACATTCATTGACGGTAACAATGAAATCGCTTTAGCTTTGCTAATGACTATTCCTCTGATGCGCTATTTACAATTAACTGAGACACGCAAATGGCTGCACCAGGGATTGGGGGCAGCAATGGTACTAACCGCAGTATCCGCCATTGGCACACAATCTCGCGGTGCCTTGGTGGGTGCGGCGGTAATGGGCTCGATCTTCTGGATGAAAAGCCGGAATAAATTCTTCACCAGCGTTATGCTTGTAGCCGCAGTCGGTGTGGTGGCCATGGTTATGCCGCAAGAGTGGTATGACCGCATGTCAACCATTAAAACTTATGAGCAGGATACATCTGCTCGAGGCCGAATTAACGCTTGGTGGACAGCATGGAATGTGGCTAACACTCGTCTTACAGGCGGCGGATTTGAAATGTTTCAGTATCAAACATTCCAGGCGTACGCTCCAGATCCGATCGATGTCCATGATGTTCATAGCGTATATTTTGAAGTGCTGGGTGAGCATGGATTTATCGGACTCGGGCTATGGTTATTGCTTGCTATCTTGACGTGGCAAACCGGCTCTTGGGTAATAAAACAAGCGAAACTCGATCCTGACAAAAAATGGGCAGCAGATTTAGCCGCGATGGGACAGGTAAGCATGATTGGCTATGCGTCAGCCGGAGCCTTTCTTGGACTGTCCAATTTCGATCTCTATTACCACCTACTGATGATTATCATACTGACTAAAATAATTTTATTGAAAGAGCAAGCACAGACGGCCAGTGCATCAATCTTATTGAAAAATAAAACACAAACAGTCAGTACAATTGCAGCTACGCAACCCCAAAAAAGTTTATAGTTATGATTAGCTTAAAGCCTTAAAATGAAGTTAATAGCCGTCTGTGGACGCGTGATCGTTATAACAATGACCCTCATCTTTAGACTTAAGTTAAATTCATAATTGATAATGCCGCGAAATTACATTCCGCACGAAAAATTGTCCGACATCTCCCGACCTGACGAAACATAATGACAAATACACTTAAAATTGGCCTTATTTCAATTAGCGACCGAGCCAGCAGTGGCGTTTATCAGGATGCTGGCTTACCCGCATTACAAGAGTGGTTTACGCAGACGCTGACTAGCCCATGGCAATGCGTTACACGCTTGATACCGGATGAACAGACGATGATTGAGACTACCTTGATTGAACTGGCAGATCAAGAAAAATGCCATCTGATCTTGACTACTGGAGGGACCGGTCCAGCGTTACGCGATGTTACGCCGGAGGCCACATTGGCCGTGGCACACAAAGTATTACCTGGTTTCGGAGAACAAATGCGTGCAGTCAGCCTGCGTTATGTTCCTACGGCAATTTTGTCACGCCAGCTTGGCGTGACACGCGGACAGTCCCTGATTCTGAATCTGCCTGGGCAACCGAAGGCAATAAAGGAAACTCTGGATGGAATTTTTGCCGCCGTGCCTTACTGTATCGATTTGATTGGTGGACCCTACATAGAAACAAACCCTGACGTATTAACGTCATTCCGTCCCAAGTCAGCGCAACGACAAAAATAGGTTATGCAGCTTGCCAATGTCCCGAACGCCCACCCTGTTTTTCCAGTAAGCGCAATCGGTTAATTTCCATGCCACGATCAACCGCCTTGCACATATCATAGATCGTTAACAGAGCGATACTTACTGCAGTCATGGCTTCTATTTCGACACCGGTGCGGCCAAACGTTTCTGCTGTCGCGATGCATTCCACCGTACTGCTCTCATGGTCGAGATGAAACTCCACCGCAACATGAGTCAAATACAGCGGGTGACATAATGGAATTAATTCGGCGGTACGCTTACTCGCCTGTATCGCAGCAATACGCGCTATACCCAGCACATCACCCTTCTTGGCTGTGCCGGAAGCAATCAACTCCAGCGTGCCAGGACTCATTTTGATATTGCCGGACGCTTTTGCGATACGCTGGGTCTCGCTCTTGCCAGCAACATCCACCATATGTGCCTGTCCGTCTTGATCGAAGTGGGTCATGCCATTTGTCATGCTGATTTCCTGACTGTATCGTTATGCCAATGTTCCATGCGTTTCACATCTGTCTCACGTGTTTCCAGCCACTGTGAACCTTCCCGAGTTTGTTCTTTTTTCCAGAATGGAGCAGCAGTTTTCAAGTAGTCAATAATGAATTCACAGCCCGCAAATGCTTCACCGCGATGCAATGCCGTAGTCGCCACCAGCACAATCTGGTCATTTGCAAACAATTGCCCAATACGGTGGATTACACGAACATTTATTAAACTCCAACGTTCAGTCGCCTCAGCAATAATTTTATTCAGCGCCTTTTCAGTCATGCCGGGATAGTATTCAAGATAAATACTCTCTATCGTTTCATTATGACTAAAATCGCGCACTAAACCGACAAAACTAACCATGGCACCCACTTTTGAATTTCCGGAACGCAGGGTTTTCAATTCAAAGGCCAAATCAAAATCATCTTCCTGTATTAACACGCTCATTATCAACCTCCGGAGATAGGCGAAAAAATGGCAATCTCATCATTCTCATTAATGGCGGCAGGCAAACCAGCAAACTCTTGATTGATCGCGCAACGCACACGGCTGTCTGCCAGCTCCTGCGCCCATATATCTCCGCGCAAACGTAGCCATGCCAGCAGACCCGCTAGTGTCGACGCTTCTGCTGGCACATCCGCCGTTTCGCGTGACATCTTCAAATGTTCTCTCGGCCGGCCGAAATACACTAATTCAATTTTCATGGTTGTTCCTGGAAAAATTATTCAAAATAAATACGGCTGGTTTCTTTTGGCATCTCTATATCAAGTAGGGATATGAGAATATCTATGTTCAGAAACCATCTATAAAACTCTTATCCTATTGCTATAGATTACCGGCATGACGATATATTTGCTATTTCATTACACAATTCGCGTATTCCTGCTTCAATCATTGCAATCAAATTATTAGTAAGTTACATACCGGGCAAATTAAGCAGAAAATACCTTTACCAGTTTTCCGTCAGGACAACTGTTTTTTGCAGAAATTATTAAATTTTAATAATTCAAGAGCATGGATTCTCTCTAAAACGTGGCTCAATTGGCCTTAAGCGAGAATCATTAATCCAAAATTCTGAACAGCCATGGTAATGGGCGGTGATGGCAATCTCGTCATTTTCGTTCAATGGTCGTGCCAGACCAGCAAACTCCTGATTAACCGCGCAACGCACACGATCTTCATTCATTTCTTGCGCCCATAATTCTCCACGCAAACTTAGCCATGCAAGCAGGCCGGTAAGTGTCAACGACTCATCTGGAACATCTACCGTTTCCTGTGATATGTTCAAATTTTCTCTCGGCTTGCCAAAATACACTATCTCAATTTTCATAGCTTTCCTTGAAAATAATTCAGAATAAACGCGGCCACTTCCTTTGGCGCGTCAATATCAAGCACAGGTAACGGGAATTTGTCTTTGCTATTTGTCACCACTGCAATAATACCCGGTTCAGATGGATATAGACTCTCAGCCCCGGTTTCTTTGCGATGCACCTCCAGTTTTGGTATGGCTGCATGCTTGTAACCTTCCGCCAATATGAGGTCATAACCGGAAAACCGTGAACAGAGATATTCCAGGCTAGGTTCCGGTTCATCGTTCAGCTCATGCATTAAAGCCCATCTTTGCGCAGAAACAATCAATACTTCGCTTGCACCTGCCTTGCGATGGCGATAGGTATCTTTACCCGGTTTGTCGATATCAAAATCATGGTGAGCATGCTTGATAACAGCAATGCGCAAGCCTTGTGCAGTCAAAAAAGGAATAACTTTCTCCAGCAGCGTTGTTTTACCGCTACCGGAATAACCCGCGAAACCCATTATTTTTTTATCAGACATAAAGTTTTTTAATTATTGCGCGTGACCAAATTGTAGTATCAGCGTAGCGTACAGTGAACCCATCCGTCAAGACAGAAGTCAATCTGGTTTCAGCTACTCTGTATACCTCAGCGCACCTGTACTACGCTGACTCATTCTTGCTAACCAACTTGCCTATCCTTACCTACAAGTTGTCCTGTAACATATTAATATGTAGGCTTCAGAAAGTGTAGAAGCCCTTATGCAAACTTACCCCCCATTATGAACAACTACTGTGCAGCCCAATTTTGCTTGTGTGAGACAACTTCGTGAATCAAGCAAAACGCCAGGAAATTTTTCTACGCCTGCAAGCAGCCAATCCGCACCCGACCACTGAGCTGGAATACCACTCGGCGTTTGAGCTCCTTGTGGCGGTGATCCTATCGGCACAAGCTACCGATGTCAGCGTAAATGCCGCCACCCGGCAATTATTCCCGGTAGCTAACACACCGCAGAACATTCTCGATCTGGGCGAAGAAAAATTGCGCGGCTATGTACAACGCATCGGCCTTTACAAAACCAAGGCAAAGCACATTATTCAAACCTGTCGACTATTATTAGAAAATAATAATGGCAACGTGCCGCAAACACGCGAGGCGCTGGAAGCTCTTCCGGGTGTAGGACGCAAGACCGCAAATGTAGTGCTCAATACTGCCTTCGGCCAACCCACCATCGCAGTAGATACACACATTTTCCGCGTATCCAACCGCACCGGCCTTGCCCCCGGCAAAACGACGCTGGAAGTAGAACAAAAACTGCTCAAGTTTGTACCGGACAAATTTAAACATGATGCACACCATTGGCTGATCCTGCATGGACGCTATATATGTCAAGCACGCAAGCCAAAATGTGGCATTTGTCGCATCGTAGATCTGTGTGAATACCGCCACAAGGAAATATAATGTTCAACCCCAGCAGAGATGAAGCACGAATGTTTCTCATCGATACCTGGCGCAAGCGTCGCGCAGGCGCGCTGCTCTCTCCACTGGAAGACCTCGCTGCACAGCTCATCGAAAAGCATCCTGAATATTACTCAATACTGGAAAATCCGGAACGCTATCAGGATAAAGACTACACACCAGAACAAGGCACAACGAACCCCTTTCTGCACCTGATGATGCACCTCACTATTGAGGAGCAGATTTCCATCGACCAACCGCATGGCATCCGCATGCACTTTCAGCGTCTTGTTGCACAACATCAATCAGAACACAACGCTCAACATCGCATGATGGAATGCCTGGGTGAAATGATCTGGCAGGCGCAGCGTAACAGCACAGCACCAGATGCAAACGTGTACTTGAATTGTCTGGAGAAACAATAGTGGCTAATCGTTTAAGCAAAATTGTCACCCGCACGGGGGATAAAGGAAGTACCGGACTAGCCGACGGCACGCGCGTGGAAAAATATTGTGCACGCATTCACGCCATCGGCAGCGTAGATGAACTTAACAGCCATCTCGGCGTACTGCTGGCTGAAACTATACCGGATGACGAGCGCAACTTACTGGTACATATACAGCATGACCTGTTCGATCTCGGCGGTGCGTTAGCATATCCTGCTGCGCAATTTACCGAAGACAAGCTCCTGCACATGGATGCCGCCATTGCTCACTACAATGCTGACCTGCCACCACTTAAGGAATTTATCCTTCCGGGTGGAACCCGTGCAGCGGCACAATGCCATGTAGCGCGTACCGTGGCACGTCGCGCTGAACGAGACTTTGCCGCACTCGCTCAGCTCGAAGCCGTACCACAATATGGCCTACCCTACTTGAACCGTCTTTCGGACTTATTGTTCATACTGTGTCGTGTACTCAATCACACAATGGGGCAAGAAGAAACGTTATGGCAAAGAACATTACTAAAGCGACTAGAGACCTAAACTTCAATCTTGGAGGAATCATTTGAACCAAACTGTCCGAGGGCATCGCTATCTTAAGCGACGCTGGATATTAGCCAAGTGATCTTTAATGAATTACCCCGCGGCAAGCCGCGGGGTATCAGAACAGCGCCAGTTGACGATCCTCGTGTATCTTTGTGTATACCTTACCTTGACCACTTACATACTTCATAATCATCTCTTCGTTACCATGCTTCCCAACGCTACTTGCAAAATACCCGCTTGTCCAAAACTCTCCACCCCACAATTGCTTCTTGACCTCTGGACATCTACGAAATATCTCTCGTCCCGTTATACTCTTAATTACTCTGACCACCTCTGACACTGACTTGGTGGGTACACTTTGCACCAAAAAATGAACATGCTCTTCATCCGCACCTATCTCTAAAAATTTGATCTCATACCTCTTCTCTATCTCAATACATACGTCTCTTAACCCATCCTCTACCTTTTTACTGAATACCATCCGACGATACTTCGCTGGACACACTATGTGCGTACAGCAATACCGTTACATTATGCTTCTTATGAATGTATTCACTCATCCATCCAGTTTAAGGCAAAGTCAAAGGCAAAGTCGCAGCAAGCCGCGAGGAATCATACCCAAGAGATTGAATCCGCCATCTTCATGACGAGTAAAAGGCTGATTGCGTGTCACTAGCCTACTTTCAGGAGTAGTCGGCAGCATCACCTCAGACGCATTCACTAAGAAATGAAGTACAAAATAATCGAGTGCGAGGCCGTAGACAAGTGCGTGCATCACCTTCACGCCAAACTTATATTCTATACGCCTCCACCGTAAAAAACTGTTAATCAGCCGTGGCGACGGCGAGCAAATCCAAGTCCCGCAAGTCCGAGTCCCAGCAACGCCAAGGTTGCAGGTTCAGGTACGGCTGCTACCGATTGAATATTGCCAGCTTGGTTAATGCTACCACTGCTTTCGAACCCAGTAGCCGGCAAGATCGGGGCAGTAAAGTTCGAACCAACGTCGACAATAGGTCCAACAACGGTGTTGTCCACTGGGTATGAGATAATGTCCGGGACCGGGAGTACTAAGGGGGGTACTGAGCTGAATGTTTCAGAGGTGTATTCCTCGCCAACAAAGATATTTTTTGAGAAACTCAAATTTCCATTAATCTTACTTTTTTGAACATTGGTTACCCCCGCTTTACCTAGGACTCCAAAGCTGGACAAAGCGGAACCCAACAGTGGCGCAGCCGATACCGAGAATGGGCAGAAAAATAAACTAATCACTACCCATTCCAAAGTCGACAATAACCTCAATGAGCTACCATTACGCGTACTTCTAGCATATTTAAATGGAATCTTCATGCTGACATCCTTGAAAGGTTAAATAAAATGCGATCAAGCTTGATATGACAATCGAGGAGATCTACAGTATATAAAAAGCATTATTCATGCCAATATATTTATTCATAATTAAACAATCAGTTATAAATAAATATATTGGCATGAAGCAAGCCATGTAAAAATTTACGACATAGTTAAAAGTAGGGGGTTCTTGGGGATTCAGTTCTTATGCACTCCGTCAAAAATAACATCGAAAAATCAAACGAATGATACCAAGTTGATGAATCAAGAGTGAACGTTTAATCGGCATGCTTCTACGATAAATCCATTACAACAACTTAATAAAAAACCACATATTAATTACAGATACTTAATATGCATTTGGCCACAGAATGAAAGACATACTCCTCACGGCATGGCGCTACCGCTATTTCATTTTCTCTTCCATTAAAACTGAGCTTAGTACAAAATTTGTACGGAGTCATTTAGGGGGACTGTGGATGATCTTAAACCCACTAGCTCAGGTACTTATATTTGCTTTTGTACTCTCAGCGGTGCTATCTGCTAAATTACCCGGTATCAATAACAAATATGCCTACTCCATCTATCTGATGGCTGGCACTTTAGGTTGGACGCTTTTTGCTGAAATTGTTAACCGCTGCCTGACCCTATTCATAGATAACGGCAACATTATCAAAAAACTGACATTTCCTAAAATAGCTTTACCTCTTATCGTTACTGGGAGCGCTTTGATCAACAACATTTTATTGTTTGTAGCCATTTTGGCAATATTTGGCATACTGGGACATCCCCCAAGTATTGCACTTATTTGGCTCCCAGCAATCATGGTGATGACTATCGCCTTGGCACTTGGGTTAGGCCTGACCTTGGGTGTTCTAAATGTCTTTATGCGCGACATTGGACAAATCGTACCCGTAATTATGCAATTTCTGTTCTGGTTCACCCCTATTGTATATATGGTGAACATCATTCCGGAACAATATCAAAGCTGGCTGGTGCTAAACCCCCTCATTCCCATAATCACCAGCTATCAGGATATTTTGCTATATAACCGTGCGCCCAACTTGGCCGGATTAGGTGAGACTGCAATAATTGCGACTTTCCTACTCGCTTTTGCGCTGCTGCTGTTTCGCAAGGCCAGCCCCGAAATGGTGGATCAACTATGAGTGGCGAACTACATGTCAAAAATCTGGGTAAATCTTACCGCCAATGGGGCAGTGAATGGCGGCGTGTGGTTTCCTGGTTTGTGCCAACCATTACCCCGCGTGAAGAACATTGGGTACTCAAAGACGTGAATTTTTCCATAAGCCCTGGTGAAGCCGTTGGCATAGTTGGACAAAACGGTGCAGGCAAAAGCACCCTGCTAAAACTCATTACCGGCACCACCCGCCCTACCCTGGGCCAAGTAAGATTACGTGGCCGAGTGGCGGCAATTCTGGAACTGGGCATGGGCTTCAACCCCGACCTGACGGGCCGACAGAATGCTTACCACTCCGCTGGTCTTATGGGCCACAGTCAGACTGACATAGAAAAAGCGATGCCTGAAATTGAGGCCTTTGCCGAAGTTGTCGATTATTTTGAACAACCAATGCGCACTTACTCGAGTGGTATGCAAATGCGTGTAGCATTTGCCGTAGCCACTGCTTTCAGGCCCGATATTCTTATCGTGGATGAAGCGTTATCGGTAGGCGATGCTGCCTTCCAACGTAAGTGTTTTCACCACATCGAGGCATTTCGTGCCCAAGGAGGCACCTTACTCTTTGTCAGCCATGATATTGAAACTGTCAAACGGCTATGTGACAAGGCGATCTTTATCCATCATGGGACAGTCAAAGCAATTGGAAAAGCGAAGACCGTCTGCGACGAATACGAGCAGACGATTTTTGGAGACGTCGCCAAGCGCACCACTATTGCCAGCCCTACAAAATCGGTTGGATCGCTAGATTTAGGCCTTAATTCTGAAAGTATCGAAAAGCAGTATGGCGATGGCGGGGCTGTCATTTTCTCTGTCACGATAAAAAGCGCTTCAGGAGAAGCCATTAATGTCATTCCCGAGGGAGTCCCGTTTTCCGTTAACTACCAAATTCAATTTGCAAGACCCGCTCGCGGCGTCAAATTCGGAATGATGGTGAAAACTGTCGAGGGCGTCTGTATTTACGGAACCAACACTACCAATTGTTCCATGCAAGAGTCTTTTAATGCCCAAGACGATATTTCGGTTTGCTTCGAGCTGCAAGGCAATTTGGTGCCTGGAACATATTATCTCAACGTGGGATCGACTTACGAATCAGACGATGGACCAGTGTTTCTGCATCGTAGAGTTGATTGCCTGATCTTTCGAGTAACATCCTCCGAATGTCATTACGCAGCGGGTTATGCAAATCTGTTTGCCAAGCCAGCACTCAGTCAATTCAGCGAATCACAAAAAGTGTCAGAAGTGGTCTTATGATAGCAATCATTGCGGGTATGCAGCGTAGCGGTTCTACGTTTTCCTTTAACGTTGCCAGAGAGCTTCTGGAAGCGCGTGGAGGGGTATCAGTCTTTTCCACAAATGCCTTCGATGAGGCTCTGGATGCATCAATGAACAGTAATAATCTAATCATAAAAACTCACGCACCCGATCATTTCACCAACTTACTTTTGAAAAAGAATGCACTGCCCTGCATCTGCACTATCCGGAAACCTGAAGATGCCATCGCATCATGGATGAGAACATTCGAATTTTCTCTCGAAGAGTCGGTAGCAGCATACGAAGGATGGCTTGCCTGGCACCGCCAGATGTCCAAGCATGTTCTAAACATTGACTATGACGAAATCGAAAGAACACCACTATTAGCTGTATTGAAGATCGGGCGTTACCTGCTTCGGGATATGAAAATAAATGAGATCATTCAGATCTGGTGGCAATTCAGAAAATCTACGGTGTACAAAAAGACTCAAGGACTTCAAAGAGAAACCCACGAAATTGTAGACATGGGTTTCAGCTATTACGACAAGAGAACCTTCTTCCACCGGCGCCATGTCTCATCATTGGAGATGACGTCAGCACATGAATTTCTTACCCAGCAGCAAATTGCTTTTGTTCGTCAGGAACTAAAGGAATATGTGGACGTCGCAGGCAACTATCACTGGTAACACGAGGTAAATAATGACGTTCGTTTCTTATGCCCAAAATTTTGAAGATGTAATGCTATGGCGCGCGCTCAAACACGTGCAAAATGGTTTCTATGTAGACGTCGGCGCGCAGCACCCGGTGGTTGACTCTGTCAGTAAGGCCTTCTATGCGTATGGCTGGAGGGGTATTCACATTGAGCCTGTCCCTGAATATGCCGAACTCTTGCGCAAGGACAGGCCTGACGAGACAGTATTGCAAATTGCGTTGGCTGATACAGAAGGCACACTTGAACTTAACGTCATTCCGGACACAGGCCTAAGCACAGCCGTAGACGCCTATGCGCAACGCCACCAAGTGGAGCGAGGTTATGAGCGTCAGCGGATACAAGTGCCGGTTCTGACGTTAAAATCAGCATTGAAATTTTTGGTGGGCAAGGACGTTCACTGGCTGAAAATTGACGTTGAAGGGTTCGAAGAACGGGTTCTCAATGGGTGGGACACCCAAGTCTTGCGTCCATGGATAATGGTAGTTGAGGCCACCATCCCAAACTCACCCAAGACAGATTACGCGAGCTGGGACCCAATCCTCACAACAGCGGACTACCAGTTTGTTTATTTCGACGGACTCAACCGTTTTTACATAGCTAAGGAGCATGCCGAGCTTGCTGAGGCATTTTCTTGTCCGCCGAATGTTTTTGACGATACGATACTCGATGCAAGCTCCCACCTTTGTCGAGGTGTGATAGCGTCATATCAGGCACGACAAGAAGCGGCAGCATGGGCGCAGAAGTCTGACGCCCATGCCGCCGCAATTCGCGAGCAAGAACTTAATGCTCGATTAACCCGGGAACAGTCTGATCACACCACCAGCCAAACGCGCACTAAATGGCTTGAAAATGAGTGGAACGCGGCCAAGGCCAAAATCGATGAACTGAATCATCACAATCATAATTGGAGAACGATGGCAAATGGGCTTAACCACGAACTACAAAGTGTTTATGCCAGCAAATCCTGGCGTATCACTTCACCGTTGCGCAAAATCATGCTGGCTACTAATCGGGGATTGACACTACTTTCACTCCAAATGCGATGGTTGCTTCGTTTGACAAAGCGCATGACCAAACCATTGGCAGTGTGGGCGATACGTCAAACCATCGCTAAACCAACCTTAAAGGCATATGCATTGAGTGTGCTCACCAAGCATCCGCACCTTATGCAGCACCTGCGCCAGTTTGCCATGCGATCGGGATTGATTGCGGGCTCAAACATGCCGTCGCAAATCAATCAACGGGTATACCTCGGCTCAAATCCGAAGAATGTTGCAGGAGCTTACCCACCGGATCTGTCAGAACAATCGATAAAGGAACTCCCTCCTCGCGTCGTCCGCATTTATTCGGACCTGCAAAAAGCAATTAACGTGAGGAGATCCAATGCGCATTGTAATTGACATGCAAGGTGCGCAAGGTAGCAACCGGCAACGCGGCATTGGTCGCTATACCCTCTCTATAACTAAAGCAATCATCCGCAATCGCGGTGATCATGAGGTGCTTCTCGCCCTCAATGGGCTTTTTCCTGACACCATTGAACCGATACGCGCTGCGTTTGATGGCTTGTTGCCACAAAAAAATATCCGTGTCTGGCAGGCACCAGGGCCGAGATATGATTCAAGCAACGAAAATCATTGGCGCACTCGCGCCGCCGAACTAGTTCGTGAGGCTTTTCTAGCGAGCCTCAAGCCGGATATCATACTTGTCAATAGCCTTTTCGAAGGATCAAATGATGATGCTGCCACCAGCATTGGCATGCTGAGTCGCACCATGCCGACGGCGGTGATCCTACATGACTTGATCCCCCTGATTCACCGCCACCTCTACCTGCAAAATCCGCTGGTCGAGTCCTGGTATGAGAATAAACTCGGCCATCTGCGCCGAGCCGACCTGCTGCTCGCTAATTCGGAATCATCTCGGCAAGAGGGTATTCGTTACCTCAGTTTTCCGCCTGAAGCATGTCTCAATATTTCTGCGGCAGCTGACCCTCAATTTCAGCCGCAGCAAATTGACTCCAAGCGAAAATCAGAAATTCGCCAGCGTTACGGGTTGCATCGCCCATACGTGATGTACACAGGCGGTATAGATCACCGTAAAAATGTTGAAGGTCTTATTCGCGCCTACTCGAAACTGACCAAACCGCTGCGCACCAGCCACCAACTAGCGATTGTTTGCGCTAATCTGACCCTTAGCAGTCGTGCTGCCCTGAAAAAAATCGCCAGGGAGCAGGGATTAAAGGATGATGAAGTGGTGCTGACGGAATTTGTACCTGAAGATGATTTACTCATGCTTTACGGCTTATGCAAAACCTTTGTATTACCATCGTGGCATGAAGGCTTTGGCTTGCCAGCTTTGGAGGCGATGTCTTGCGGGTGTGCAGTAATTGGCTCCAACACTTCCAGCCTACCAGAAGTGATTGGCCGCGATGACGCTCTATTTGACCCGATGGACGATATGACCATCGCTGAAAAGCTTACGCAGGTGCTGACTGACGAAAAATTCCGATTAGAATTAGAACAACACGGCCTGGAACAGGCCAAGCTATTTTCATGGGATACCACTGCGCAACGGGCAATTGCCGCCTTTGAAAACCTTCATACGAGACAATCTTCCGATGCTTCAGTGTTGTGCCCCCTTCCCTGCCGGCCCAAACTGGCGTATGTCTCGCCATTGCCACCAGTGCGTAGCGGTATCAGTGATTATAGCGCCGAACTTCTGCCCGAGCTTGCACGCCATTACGATATTGACGTGATCGTGGCGCAAGACTCCGTGTCCGTACCTTGGATCGAGGCCAACTGCCCGATTCATAGTGTGGAATGGTTCAAGACTAACGCAAACCGTTACGATCGGGTGCTCTATCATTTTGGCAACAACACCTTTCATCAGCACATGTTTAACTTGCTGGAAGAAGTGCCGGGTGTCGTCACTCTGCATGATTTTTTCCTATCTGGTGTAGTAGGTCACATGCATTTTAGTGGTCAGGAGTCTGTTTCCTGGGTTCAAGCTCTCTATCAAAACCACGGCTATGCGGCCATGCAACAACATTTCAGTACCTCAGATACGGCGGAAGTACCTTGGCGCTATCCGTGCAATTTAGGTGTACTTCAGACTGCCCTTGGAGTAGTTGTACACTCCAAAAACTCCATACGATTGGCTGGCCAGTGGATCGACGAAAAAGCGGCTGATGACTGGGCGGTGGTTCCGCTCCTTCGCATTCCAGAATTTGGTATTGATCGAACTAAAGCACGCCGCTTGCTTGGCTTTGGCAATGATGATTTTGTGGTGTGTAGTTTTGGTTTACTCGGGATGACCAAGCTGAACCATCGATTGCTCGACGCTTGGCTAACCTCGACTTTAGCGAAGAATATCGATTGTATACTGGTATTCGTCGGCGAGAATCAGGGCGGTGTGTATGGGGCAGAACTGGTCACCCGGATCCGCCAAAGTGGCTTAAGTAAGCGTATTCGCATTACCGGCTGGACAGACACTGCCACCTTCCGCCATTACCTTGCGGCGGCCGATGCAGGGGTGCAATTGCGCACACTCTCCCGTGGCGAAACGTCGGCAACAGTACTGGATTGTATGAATTACGGCCTTCCCACTATCGTGAATATTAACGGCAGCATGGCAGACCTGCCCGATGACGGAGTATGGAAGCTGTCAGACGAATTTGATGATGCGGATCTGGTGGGGGCACTGGAAACCCTGTGGCGTGACCCTGCTCGCCGACAGCAATTGGGCGCGAGGGCGAGAGAGATCATTCTTACGCATCATGCTCCACGGACCTGTGCCGACCAGTACGCCCAGGCGATCGAGTCTATATATCAGACAGCGCTTACCAACGAGTCCGCTTTAGTCCGCGCATTGTCCCACATTGAACCGGCGCCGACAGAAGCTCCAGCGTGGATCTCTGTGGCAGAAGCAACGGTCCTTTCCATATCACCCCGGCATGTTCCCCGTCAGTTATTAATTGACATCTCGGAACTGGTTCAACGCGATTCAAAAAGTGGTATTCAACGAGCTGTGCGCAGCATTCTAAACGAATTACTTGCCAATCCACCCGCTGGCTACCGGGTGGAACCCGTTTATGCCACACCTGATCACAGCTACCGCTATGCCCGGCGCTTCACTTTGCGCTTCCTCAACTGCCCCGAATCGATCCTGACAGATGATCCAATCGAATTCCGAGCTGGTGACCTGTTTCTGGGGCTGGACTTACAGCCTCAAGTAGTGCCGTCTCAACAGGCCTTTTATAAGCAGTTGCGCAACTACGGTATACAGGTTCAATTCGTAGTATTTGATCTTTTGCCTATTATTTTGCCCAAAGCTTTCCCTGAGTGGGCGACAAAAATACATCAAGACTGGCTGCAAGTAGTGACTGAAAGTGATGGTGCTATTTGCATCTCCAAAGCCGTGGCTGACGAGCTAACAGACTGGCTCAAGGCGAACGGATTAGCACGTCAACGACCATTCATGATTGACTGGTTTCATTTGGGAGGGAACATAGAAGCATCATCCCCATCCAAAGGTGTGCCAGACAATGCAAGGTTAGTGTTAAGTCAACTAGCGAATCGTCCGAGCTTCTTGATGGTCGGCACCTTGGAACCCCGTAAAGGTTATATACAGGCACTTGCTGCATTTGAAAAAATATGGGCGGAAAACGTAGATGTGAATTTGGTGATTGTTGGCAAACAAGGTTGGATGATGGAATCGCTGGTAGATCGTCTGCGCCAACATCCCGAACTGGGGAAGCGCCTATTTTGGCTAGATGGCATCAGCGACGAATACCTGGAAAAAATTTATACAGCCAGCACGTGCTTAATTGCTGCCAGCGCGGGCGAAGGCTTCGGACTACCGCTCATCGAAGCTGCCCAGCATAAAAAACCCATAATTGCGCGAGATATTCCCGTGTTCCGCGAAGTGGCAGGTGAACACGCATTTTATTTTAGTGGGCTTGCCCCCCTTGCCCTGGCGAGGGCGATTAGTGAATGGTTAACATTAAACGCCAATGGATTGGCACCTCAATCAATTGGCATGTCCTGGCTCACCTGGCAGCAAAGTGCTGAGCAATTGCTTACAAGAGTTTTAACGAGCCGCAACCAGCAGGTTTTACAAGAGTCAGCCGTATAAATCTATTGGTGAATTCAATTTATCTCGTGTCCTAATACCGTGTGATAGCGTGCAGACGACTAGTAGATTGATCATTAAAATTACACCGTAAATTTAGTCATTTTGACTTAATGTAAGTATATGTAATAATACAATAAATTTATTATTTATAATAGTTTTTGCGTAGTTTATACTTGTATTTCAAACATAGGAGGCTAACAAAATTATGCTATTCTTTAATCTAAATTTATAGACGAAAATTTACGTAAATTTTTAGTTTCTCTAATTAATAATTTCATAGATACTTTTAACTGTGTATTTTTAACATACAGGAAATATTACCTTGCAATAGAAATTTATTACAATTTTCAGCCCAGTTATTGGCTTACTCAAACTACACTTATATAAATTCGGATGTGGAAACACCAAATAGCTCACCTCTAAACAAATCAGGAGACCAACATGTTTAAAAAATTATCCGCCGTATATTTAATTGCTACTCTGGGTATCATCGTAGTAACCCCTGGACAGGCTGCCGTTCAACGTGCCTTTGTTGCGTCCTATGGATTGAACTCCAATACTTCCTTTGACTGTGATGTTGCCCACCCCTGCCGCCAGTTTTTAGCAGCAGTAACCGTAGTCAATCCAGATGGCGAAGTCGTAGCGCTCGATACCGCAGCGTATGGCGCCGTCACACTCACCCAGTCGATCTCTTTAACGGCAGCTCCGGGGGCCTATGCCGGCATTACTGTCTTTCCAGGCTCAAACGGAGTGACGATTGCCACTCCCGGAGTGAATGTAGTGCTACGTGGCCTGACTATTAATGGTCAAGGCGGTACTAACGGGATTTTAATGACAGCTGGTGCCAAGCTTTCAATCGAAAACTGTGTCATTTCCAATTTTAATGCTGGTGCCCAACACGGCGTTTTTGTTAACACAGCCGCTACGGTGCGGATGGTGAACACCCTTATTCGCGATAGTGACGTTGGCATTGAGTTTCAGGGGGGAGCGACGGCCGATATCTCCGGATCCAAGTTTCTCGGAAATATCAGCAATGGCATCTTTGCGAATAACACAAATAGCTCGACTACGACTGTCGCTATCAGCGATACCGTCGTGACTGGAGGAGGTGTTGGAATTGAAGCATTTTCGACTGCTGGAAACTCGCGAATAAACATGATCCGTTCAGCAGTTACTAATACCACCGAAGGTATCGCGGCATCTGCCTCGGGCGGAGCTGCCTCAGTAACTCTCAGCGACAGCATGGTGACGGGAAACACAACGGGGTATTTCCAGAGCTCCGGCGGCACAATAAGGTCGCTGGTCAATAACATTATCACGGATAACGGCGGTAATACAGGTGTACTTACTACTTTAGCTCCTTTGTAAAACCGGCCGAACCGGTCATATCCAACGGTCCTGGATAAGCCCGCGGTCTTAACAATTAGGAAATGATCATGTTAAAAAAATCTCCAGCCGTATATCTGCTTGCAGTTATGTGTGCAATGATAGCGACCCCTGCACAATCCGCCGTTCAGCGTGCCTTTGTTGCATCTTATGGATTAAACTCCAATACTTCATTTGACTGCGATGTTACCCACCCATGCCGCCAGTTTCTAGCAGCGGTAACCGTAGTCAACCCAGATGGCGAAGTCGTAGCGCTCGATACCGCAGCGTATGGCGCCGTCACACTCACCCAGTCGATCTCTTTGACGGCAGCTCCGGGTGCCTATGCCGGCATTACTGTCTTTCCAGGCTCAAACGGAGTGACGATTGCTACTCCCGGAGTGAATGTAGTGCTACGCGGCCTGACTATCAATAGTCAAGGCGGCGATGCCGGTATTTTAATGACCGCTGGCGCCAAGCTTTCAATCGAGAACTGTGTCATTGCTAATTTTTCGATTATTGGTAGCCCCTTTAACCAATACGGGGTATTAGTCCAAACAGCAGCAACGGTGCGGATGGTTAACACCCTTATTCGCGATAATGATATAGGTATTCAAATTCAAGATGGAGCTACGGCTGACATCTCTGGATCGAAATTTTTCGGTAATTCCACTTATGGCATCGTTGCATTCAATGACATAAACGGCACGACCACGACTGCTGCTGTCAGCGATACTGTCGTGACAGGGGGTGGCATCGGTATTTATGCAATTGTGGATTCCGCCTCCACCGCCACCGCCAGAGCAGAGATAGTCCGTTCGATAGTTTCGAATTATAGCGGAGGCGTTGCTGCCGAAAGCCAAAATGGAACCGCTTCGGTTAGTATTCGTAAGAGCATGGTGACAGGAAGCAGTATATACGGGCTTGGACAGATCGGCTCTGGCGCAACGATGACATCTTACGGAAATAATATGCTATCGAATAACTCCAGCAACCTTCTCGGCACATTAACTACCGTAGCGCCCCTCTAAATCAGTATTAGCGTATTGAAGGCTTGTGAAACCAAATATAGTCAGCTTACTCTAAGCTAAACCAGTGGGAATGAGGATGTTCTAATCAATCTTTATTAATTGTCGACTTTAAGGTATCTGAGCATAATAAAAACTATGAAGTGCGATACGGTTTGTGCAATATGGATACGGGAATGAAGGTCATTCTTTCAGTTAATACCATCAAACCATCTTTGTCCGGGATCGGCCGCTATACATGGGAACTAACAAAACGTATTCCAACTATTCAGGGTGTGAAGTCAGTACGTTTTTTTTCTGATGGTCGCTGGGTGAACAATGCAAGCTCGCTACTCGAACAATCGTCAGTCAAACTTGCTATACGTCAGCGGCTAATACGTAGCCCTTTGGTAGTAGCGGCATATCGTTGTTTGTCTCCCCTATTGTTGCGCCAACGTTTACGAGATTACTCTGATCATATATATCATGGCACAAGTTTCTTGTTGCCCCCCTTTTCTGGCCCGGCAATTGTAACCATTCACGATTTGTCGGTTTTTCGTTACCCACAGTTTCATCCTCCTGAGCGTGTTTCTTTCATGCAACGGGAAATTCCAATAACATTGGGCCGTGCCAATTTTTTGATTACAGATTCAGAATTTATTCGGCAAGAGATCATCGAATTTTTTGGTTGGCCAGCAGATAAAGTGCGGGCTATACCGTTGGGAATTGCCGAGGACTACTGCCCACGAAGGATGGAGGAAACAGTTGATGTGCTAAGAAAATTTGGTCTAGAATTTGGTGCTTACACACTTTGCGTAGCAACCATTGAGCCCAGAAAGAATATTGGGACATTACTGTCAGCCTATGAAGCATTGCCACAAGCTCTAAGAAACCGGTATCCACTGGTGCTGGCGGGAGGGTATGGATGGAGAAGTGAGGCTATTCACCGTCGCATTGTGCATGGGCAGCGGCAGGGGTGGCTGCGCTATCTTGGGTATGTATCTGAGGCCAAGTTGCCTAAACTTTTTTCCGGCGCCCGGGGATTTGTTTACCCCTCCTTATATGAGGGTTTCGGATTGCCCGTGCTTGAGGCCATGGCGAGCGGCTTGCCAGTGTTAATATCCAATCGCGCATCATTGCCGGAAGTAGCCTTAGGAGCGGCGCTCATTGTGGAGGCGGAAGACGTTCAGACTATGACTGAAAATACCCGTGTGCTACTGGAAGATGATCAATGGAGGGAGACCGCGATTAAACGATCTCTGGAGGTGGCAGCACAATATTCCTGGGAAACGACCGCTCGGAAAACGGTGGAGATCTATCATTCCGTTAACAACCACCTAGCAACGGATAAGCCCGTGCTTAAACAATTATGAATGTCACCAGGAAGACAAAGAAATGAGGGCGCTAATTTGTGGAGTAGGCGGGCAGGATGGCGCATACCTTTCAAGACTTTTGCTAGACAAGGGATACGAGGTCATCGGCGCATCAAGAGATGCCATGGCCTCTTCTTTCAGTAACCTGAAGAATCTCGGCATTCTGGACAAAGTGATCACTACTTCGATGGCCATTACTGACTTTCGCAGCGTCCTTCAAACTTTGGTTAAGCATCAACCTGACGAAATTTACAATCTCGCTGGGCAGAGTTCTGTCGGGCTTTCTTTCGAGCAGCCTGTGGAAACGATGGAAAGTATCGCAATCGGAACGCTGAATTTGTTGGAGGCAATCCGATTTTACGGAAAGCCGATACGGCTTTACAATGCAGGTTCAAGCGAGTGTTTCGGTGAGACTGGCACTAATCCAGCAAATGAGGAAACACCATTCAGGCCCCGAAGCCCCTATGCAGTAGCCAAAGCTTCAGCACATAACCTTGTTGCAAACTATCGGGAGGCGTACAGTCTCTATGCGTGTACCGGCATTTTGTTTAATCATGAGTCTCCCCTCCGCCCAGAACGTTTTGTGACACAGAAAATTGTCAGTACTGCAGCAAGGATTGCTTCGGGCAGTAATGAAAAATTGGAAATGGGGAACATCGATATACAAAGAGACTGGGGATGGGCACCTGAATATGTGCAGGCGATGTGGAAAATGCTACAACTAAATCACCCCGAGGATTTCGTCATAGCTACTGGCAAGACAGTAACCTTGGAATTCTTTATCGAACAAGCATTTCAATTTTTTGGATTACATTACAAAGATTATCTTGTTATCAATTCAAACTTGTATCGTCCAACCGACATCCACATCGGATCAGCGAACCCATCTAAAGCTAACAAATTATTGGCTTGGCGTGCCCAAGTAAGAATTGAGACAATCATAGAGAACATGTGTATCTCGACCAAGAATGCAATTTACACTTAGTCGCCATCAATTATTCGGTATCATTTTTATACTGTTTCTTCACTGACAGCCATATTTCCCAAATATTTTGGCTGAAAATCAATATTGTTAGGAATTATCCTCTATGCAAAAAATCGCTTTAATCACTGGTGTGACAGGACAAGACGGCGCTTACCTGGCCGAGTTTCTGTTAAAGAAAAGCTACATCGTGCATGGCATCAAGCGCCGTGCTTCTTTGCTCAACACAGACCGCATTGACCACCTGTACCAGGATCCTCATGTCAGCAATCGTAATTTCATTTTGCACTACGGTGACATGACTGATTCAAGCAGTCTAATTCGCATCATTCAGCAAGTACAACCAGACGAAATATATAACCTCGCTGCGCAAAGCCACGTGGCTGTATCGTTCGAAGAACCTGAATACACTGCCAACTCCGATGCATTAGGAGCGTTACGCGTGCTTGAAGCGATTCGGATATTGGGGCTAGAGAAAAAAACCCGCTTCTATCAGGCTTCAACTTCTGAGCTTTACGGATTGGTCCAGGAAGTTCCACAAAAAGAAACCACGCCTTTTTATCCTCGGTCACCTTACGCAGTCGCCAAGCTTTACGCCTACTGGATCACAGTCAATTACCGTGAAGCCTACGGTATGTATGCCTGCAACGGCATTTTGTTTAACCACGAATCTCCCATTCGCGGCGAAACCTTCGTTACCCGCAAGATTACCCGCGCCTTGTCGCGCATCAAGCTGAATCTTCAAGACTGCCTCTTTCTGGGAAACCTGAATTCCTTACGTGACTGGGGGCATGCCAAAGACTATGTTGAAATGCAATGGCTGATGTTGCAACAGGACAAAGCCGAAGATTTTGTCATCGCCACCGGCGTGCAATATAGTGTGCGCGATTTTGTGACTGCGGCAGCAGAAGAACTTGGCATCAAAATACAGTGGGAAGGAACAGGCGTAGATGAGAAGGGCTACGATGCAGCAGGAAAATGCATCGTGGCAGTTGATTCGCGCTATTTCCGTCCGACCGAGGTCGAGACCTTGCTGGGGGATGCGACCAAGGCAAAAGAGAAGCTGGGATGGACACCAAAAATCACATTTAAGGAACTGGTGGCAGAAATGGTACGCGAAGATCTGAAGGCCGCCGAGCGCGACGAACTGGTTAAGAAACACGGCTACACGGCCATGGACTACCACGAATGAAATCCGTATCCACCTCGTCGTATCGGAGTCGATCGCTCAACGAAACATCTTAATTCAAGGCACAAAGTCATGATCAAAATCGATTTGGCAGATCTTTATTCTGCTGAGGAGAAACAGGAGGTGGTCACAAATTGTGACCACCTCGCCAAACTCAAGCTCTCCTCGTCATTGCCGAATGCCTTTATCAAGCATGGAGCCTTGATGCTCGGGAACGTACTTAAGTCGTCACGAGCGGTAACGATTAGCTTATTGGTCATAAAGACGTTCGTTAAAATCCATAAAATGCTCTCTACACATAAAAAACTTGCAACGAAATTTACAAAGTTGGAAAGCAAAATATCCGGCCACACCCAAGCCATCGCAGGCCTGATCGACGCCATCCGACAACTGATGCAAGTGGCTACCTGCTCTCCTCGTCCGATTGGCTGTACGGCTGACCTCAGCAAGCTCCGAAATGAACAAGAACTCTAAAATCTACATTGCCGGACACTGCGGCCTTGTTGGCTCGGCTCTCATGCGAAATCTGCAGGGCAAAGGCTTCAACCGCCTTATTACCCGCACCCACGTCGAGCTGGATCTCACCAACCAGGCTGCCACAGAAACTTTCTTTGCGCATGAAAAACCCGACTACGTCTTTTTAGCTGCCGCCAAGGTGGGCGGGATACTGGCTAATAACACTTACCCAGCAGAGTTCATCCGTGACAATTTGGCCATCCAGACCAACATCATTCATGCGGCTTACCGGAATGGCGTTGAACGTCTGATGTTTTTTGGTTCGAGCTGCGTCTATCCAAAATTTGCACCACAGCCAATGCATGAAAATTGCCTTCTTACGGGCTCTTTGGAACCAACCAATCGGCCTTATGCTTTGGCCAAGATTGCTGGTATCGAGATGTGCTGGAGCTATAACCGCCAGTATGGAACACGCTATTTGGCGGTAATGCCGACTAACCTTTATGGTCCGGGAGACAACTACGATTTGAACAATAGCCATGTCATTCCGGCCCTAATCCGCAAATTTCACGAAGCCAGTGTGCGCGGTGAGCAGCAAGTGGTGGTTTGGGGTACCGGATCAATCAAGCGAGAATTTCTTTACAGTGAAGATATGGCCGATGCCTGTGTTTATCTAATGAATTTGCCGGATAGCTCTTATTGCGGATTGCTGGGCAGCGATGAAACCATGAGTGGTAAGTTTGAGCCACCTTTGATGAACATTGGTGTTGGTGAGGATGTAACCATCGGTGAACTGGCAAAATTGGTAAAGGAGATGATGGGTTTTGATGGCGAAATCGTTTTTGATACCTCAAAACAAGATGGAACTCCGCGAAAATTACTGGATGTTTCCCGCCTGAATGCAATAGGTTGGCATGCGCCCACTTCATTGCAGGCTGGGCTGGCTAAGGTCTATGCGGATTTTCTCCACGACCCTGTATCTACCGAGACTCGTTAATGGTTTTGCTTTCAGAGCCTCTGATCGTTGTTGCGGTTCAGCTTTTCAATCAAGGCCGTTATCTTGCCAATACGCTAGAGTTAATTTTTCGTAAATGCTTCAAGTCAAGAATAAAAGAGCAACAGGCATGAACCTGCTCCTGTCCGCTATTAACGAACGACTTCAGTTCTTCTGTACATCGGAGAATGCGGCCAAGACTCAGGATAATAAGGGATTATCTTGATGAAAGTAGCTGTAATTCATGATTGGCTAACAGTCTATGCCGGAGCCGAGCGTGTTCTGGAGCAAATATTATTATGCTATCCAAATGCTGATTTATATAGCGTGGTAGATTTTATTCCATCTAGAAAACGAGGTTTTCTGCTGGGGAAAACAGCAACCACTTCGTTTGTGCAAAACCTGCCTTTCGCCAGAACTAAATACAGGCAGTATTTATCCTTAATGCCTTTGGCTGTCGAGCAGTTCAACTTATCCGGCTATGACTTGGTGCTTTCCTGTAGCCATGCTGTCGCAAAAGGCGTTATTACAGGGCCGGATCAGCTTCATATCAGCTATGTTAATTCTCCTATGCGTTACGCGTGGGATTTGCAGCATCAATATTTGAGCGATTCGGGTTTGGACAAAGGCATAAAGGGGTGGATCGCCAAATGGCTCTTGCACAAAATGCGAATATGGGATGCAAGAACGGCTAATGGTGTTGATTGCCTTATAGCAAACTCGCAATTTATTAGGCGACGAATTTGGAAAACCTATCGCCGCGATGCGACGGTAATTCATCCGCCAGTAGAAATTTCAAGATTTTCCTTACGCGAAAACAAGGAAAATTTTTATCTGGCCGCCTCCCGTCTGGTACCTTACAAAAAAATGAATCTAATCGCGGAAGCATTTACTGCCATGCCAGAGCGACGTTTGGTGATCATTGGCGACGGACCTGAAATGCAGAAAGTGAGAGCGAAGGCCGGACCAAATGTAACGGTACTTGGATATCAAACTGACGATATCATGTGCAATTACATGCAGCGCGCCAAAGCATTTGTATTTGCCGCAGAAGAAGATTTCGGCATTACCCCATTAGAAGCTCAGGCTTGTGGTACGCCAGTCATTGCGTATGGCAAAGGCGGTGTGCTGGAAACAATTCGCGGCTTGGATGATAAACAACCGACCGGGGTGTTTTTTGCGGAGCAATCCATTCAAGCCATCAAAGCAGCAGTAACTTCTTTTGAACAGGAAGCCGCTCGAATTTTGCCAGTATCCTGTCGTAATAATGCCTGCCGTTTTGCGCCTGAGAGATTTCGTGCAGAATTCATAGCGTGTGTAGAAAATGAGTGGCATCGATTCCAACAATCGCTGATGACGACCACCTCGAACAAAATGTGGTTGCCATGACCTCGCGCAGCCTGCTCAAGGAAAACGCGGGCATTCTTGAATTAGCCCAGCGTTTCCTGGATCCTTTTGTGGTGGTAGCCACTGGAATGATACTTTTCGCGATCAAGTTCGGGTCTTGGGATTTTCCGAGAAATTATGATTTTGTACTAATCGGTGTGTTTCTGTTTTGCCTCGCAGTATTTCCATTTTTCGATGTATATCGCCCCCATCGGGGCGCAAGTCTGTGGGCAGAAATACAGATATTGGCAAGCGCTTGGACAGTAGTTTGCACTGGATTAATCATCGTACTGTTTGCAACCAAATCCAGCACCTATTTTTCCCGTGTATGGATTGGCCAATGGGCAGTGGCAGGGTTTGTCTCTTTGGTCGCCTTCAGAGTAGTGTTGCGAATCGGACTGCGTTTTTTCCGTCGCCGTGGTTTCAATCTCCGGTTTATCGTCATCGCCGGCGCTGGGAAGTTGGGACTTGACGTGGCGCATCGCCTCGCCGCTTCACCATGGACGGGATTGAAAGTGGTAGGTTTTTATGATGATGATCTGCGGATGCAGCGACAAGTGTTCGAGGGCGTTCCGGTTCGTGGTGGCCTGCATCGTCTTCCCCAAGAAGTCGTTGAACTGGGTATTGATCAAGTATGGATCGCCCTGCCGTTGCAACACGATAAGCAAGTTAAATCACTGGTGGCGCATTTAAGTCGCTTGCCGGTGCAAGTCACCTTCATTCCAGACATTTACGGGGTTCATTTGCTCAACCATTCCATTGGCGAGGTGGCCGGTTTCCCGGTCATCCATCTAATGGAATCACCTTTATCTGGCGTACAGGGCATCGTTAAAGCGGTCGAGGACAAAATCCTGGCGGTATTAATTTTGTTGATTGCTAGTCCCCTCATGTTGCTTATCATAGTCGGAATCAAACTAAGTTCTCCAGGGCCCATTTTCTTCAGACAACTACGTGGTGGGTTACATGGGGAACGCATCTGGGTTTGGAAATTCCGCACAATGAAGCATCATGCCGAACCGTCTGAAAAAGTACCTCAAGCGATACCCGGCGATCACCGCATTACAGCCTTTGGATCTTTTCTACGACGCACAAGCCTGGACGAATTACCTCAGTTTCTTAATGTGTTAAAGGGCGATATGTCGATTGTGGGACCGCGCCCACATGCGATAGCGCATGACGAATTTTACCAGCAGCAAATTGATGCCTACATGCTGCGGCATCACGTCAAGCCGGGCATTACTGGTTGGGCGCAGGTAAATGGCTGGAGAGGCGAAACGGGAGAAATCGAAAAAATGGAAATGCGAGTAAAGTACGATTTGTATTATATTAACAACTGGTCTTTATGGTTCGACCTGCGAATTATTTTTATGACGGTTTTTATGATGATCACAGGCAGAAATGCGCATTAAGTAATAAGGGCACCTCTAAAAATCCAATTTTCGTCACAATACGGCGTTACTCGAAAAAAATTATCGCTCACATATCAACTCATATGCCGCGCTCAAATTTTTTACTCGTGCCTTGTCTTGCCTAGAAACTTGAATTTTTAGAGGCGCCCTTAAGTTCTGCGTGTATTCTAAATCAGCTATGTCATTTTTTTAATGAAAATATTATGGTATGCCCATTCAACTTGAACCCCACTCTGTACCCTCTAAAAAGATCCTGCGCCAGGAGTGGCTAGCTGCACCTCTGCTATTTTTTGCGAGCGCTTTGATTTTGTCGCTGGTCTATCTTCAATACAATTGGTCAGGAAAATGGATAAGCAACGTCAAGCCTTTAAGCTGGAATGGGGCAGCACTAACCATGAACAAGGGCCAAGGTTATAGCGACCAAGGCAAACTGGTAATCAAGGGGCTAGCAGATCAAAATATTGCTGTTGCTTCACTATCCCCGCCCGCTTTTCAGGCAAAGGATTATTCGACCATTGTCTGGTCTGTTTCAGGCGCCACACCAAGCGTTGAAATGGAGTTTTTGTGGCGCACTGCGGATAATCGTGTTTTTGTCCATCCGCTTGTTTGGAGAGCTAATACTCTGGAACCATTGGAGATAGTGAAAGATGAAAATTGGCGCGGGCAAATTATAGACTTGGCTATTATTGTTAAGGGAACACTGGCTGCGCCGATTTTGGTAAATGGTATTTCACTTGAGTCTGCGTCTTTGCCAGGAGCGCTACCCCATATGGTGAAGAAATGGTTTGCGCTTGACCGATGGCAGGGAACTTCGATCAACTTTGTAGACGGAGATGCCATCGACAAAAATGCCCCTCCTGTTTTAGCCGTCGCCGTAATTATATTGTTGGCATTAGCCTTGAGTTTAATCTTGGCCATAGCAAAAATTATGCCCCTGAATATTGCCATGGTGTGGGGCATAGTATTACTCGGCTGGTTCATACTGGATGTTCGTTGGCAAGCAAACTTGTTTCAACAGCTGGAGCTGACACACCAGCAATTTGCCGGTAAAAGCTGGGAA
Source organism: Candidatus Nitrotoga sp. AM1P (assembly GCF_013168275.1). Lineage (GTDB taxonomy): Bacteria > Pseudomonadota > Gammaproteobacteria > Burkholderiales > Gallionellaceae > Nitrotoga. The sequence continues at coordinate 1,000,091 of NZ_AP019547.1, forward strand.
GACAAGCATCTTGCTGCCGAAGACGGCACCTTGTTCGACTTCATGAAAAAAGTGAAGGCAAAATTGCCTGCTGCAAATAGCCGTATTCTTTATTTTTCCGATGACGCCTACTCGCGGGGAAAGGGCGCTTACCATTTATATCCTCATAACGTTCTAGCTCGTAATAACCTGCCGCCAACATCGCAAATCAAAACCGGGGACTATATTGCCCTGTTCGCAAAAAAGGGCGTGAAATATGATCGTTCACATCAATTACTAATGTGGAGTGATGAACAATCCATAAAAGTCGATTTACTGTTCTTGGCTGAAGGCAATGCCTTGTTCAAGGTGCATTAAATGGAATTATTTACGTTAGTAACTGGCTTGTGTTTGCCTTGGCTGTTGGGGGTAGTGTGGTTGCGTACACATTGGCTCAGGGCCACCGATATCACATGGCCGACGCTCTTGGGGTATGGGTATCTGGGCGGAATATTATTAACCACGCTTGTGATGCGTTTGCTGGATGCGCTGGGAATCCACCTTAGTTTTTTCAGTATTGGACTTGCACTTTTATTATTGACACTGGCTGGTGCCTGGCTTGGCCGTAAGGAACCTTGGCGAATCAGGCGGCCCGGAGCAAATTGGCACAGCTTGGCCGGGTGGCGAAAAATCGTGTATGCCATCGTGTTGGCCGCTATCGTAATTCGGCTGGCAGGACTGGGACTGGAAATTATGTGGCGCCCGCTATTTCCTTGGGATGCCTGGTCGCAGTGGGCAACCAAAGCTCGGGTTTGGTATGAGCTTGGACACTTGGCGACATTCGTGCCCGCTGACATTTGGCTTAGCGGCGAAGTGGCCGGTGCTTACACTGATGCAGCCCCCTACTACCCCCCTGCCATACCGCTAATACAAGTATGGATGAGCTACAGCTTAGGCAGATGGAACGACACTCTGATGAACTTGCCTTGGCTACTATGCGCGGTCGCCTTGGGCCTGGCATTTTATGGTCAGGCCAGGCAATGGCAAACATCGCCCTTGTTTGCTCTGATGTTTACCTATTTTCTGCTTTCACTCCCCATTCTGGATGTTCATGTGGCTTTGGCGGGATATGCGGATTTATTTATGGGAGCGTTTTACGGCTTGGCAGCAATGGCTTTTTTTCACTGGACCAGAAAGCGTGATTTCTGGCAGGGGGCCATGGCATTGCTGTTTGGGTTAGGATGCATCTTGATCAAGCAACCTGGCATTGCATGGACGTTGACTTTTCTTCCCGCGTTGTTAACTGTGTTCATGCCGCGTGCTGGGCTAGTGGGAATTTCCGTGCTGGCAGTAACGGGGGTAGCAACTTTTTTTGTTCTTGGTGAAAAAGATTTTCATTTATTTGGTTATCACGTGCATCTGCGCTTCGCGGCGGATTGGCATCCATTTTGGCAAAATATGATGGTAATGGACAACTGGCACCTGTTCTGGTATCTGGTAGTAGCAGCGCTTGTTTTGTCGTTTCCACGGCTTCTTGCCCCTTCTTTTCGAGGCATGACTGCTTTGCTGCTCTCCTCTGCTTCGTTTCTCGCGGTAGTTTTCTTTTTTACCCATGCTCAAGCATGGGCCGAAGACTACACTACGATCAATCGCGCTTTATTGCATATGGTACCCATGCTTTTGTTTTATGTGATGGTGCTATTCCAGGAAGCTGTCAATTTCCCGAGGATCATGGCTACCCGCCAAAAATTGACATGATTGAGAGGGTAGTTCCTTCAATGATAATTCAAAGCATGCGACGCATTCGCTACGCAATGCGCTTAAAACCCTTAATACCGAACTGACTCTATCTGTTCACATATCCGTTTTGCACCAAGCAAAATGCGCGGCGTGGAGCGGCTGATCAGATCGGGGTGGATGAAAGCCGTACGGCCTTGCCGGACCGCAATCAACGGCAACTCGCGCCATATTCTTTTCGTCTCTTCTTCCTGTTCATACGTGGCGGCGACAGCCAGCATCACCTGCGGATTTTCTTTTACCAATGCCTCATTCGAAATGGCAGGAGTCAGCAAGGGTACAGCAGCAAATACGTTCTGTGCACCACACAAACGCAGCACATCACTGATGATATGTGCGTCATTTACCGTAAGCAGCGGCGCTGCAGCTATTTGAAAATAGGCGCGCACCTTAGTGCGCCCAGCATATTGCCGGCGTAAGGTATCAAGCTGCTGTACGAAGGCGTGCGCAGCAGCTTCGGCTGCTGGCTCAGTGCCGGCGATGCGCCCCAGCAAGCGTAATACTTTGGGAATATCATCAAGACGGCGGGGTTCCAGTACCAGCACTTTCAACTTCAGCTTTTCAAATATGGCGCGGTCACGCGATGACAAGCTGCTGCCCCATGCAAGCACCAGATCGGGTTTTAACGCGACCAAACGCTCCCAGTCGAGACGAAATGCATCACCTATTTGCGGCAGTTGTTTGGCTTGTTGTGGATAGTCACTGTACACCGTAACCGCCACCATATGACTGCCCATGCCTGCGGCATAAGCGAGTTCGGTAAGGTTGGGAGCTAGAGAGATGATGCGCTGTGGCGGTGTGGCGAATACTATTTGCGTGCCACTGGCATCGGTGACAGTAAATGGTGTCGCGGCCTGCGAAGTTACACAAAACAGCAGTAAGCAGAAAAAAATGGCATGCTTTACAACAATAAAATTACTTTCATCCTCGCTTTTCGCACTCATCTCCAGCAAGTGCGAATAATAAAGCGAATGGCGCGAATCAGACTGAAGTGAAAGGCCTCCGCTCACTGCGCAAAACGTTGCGCCAATGCCACACGCTTGAGATACGCATCACGTGTGATTTGTACGTCCTCAAGAAAATGAGGCAATTCTTTCAGCAATAATGCCTGTGGCCCATCCACCAGAGCCTTTAAGGGAACGGGATGGAAATCCACCAGCACCATATTGGCGCCAGCCATGACCCCCTGCGCGGTGATATGCATCAAATCGAGAATGCCATCGGGCGCAGCACTACGCGTGCCAACTGAATGCGATGGATCAATGCACACAGGCATCCGGGTCAGACGCTTGACTACCGGCACATGCGCAAAATCCACCAAGTTACGGTGCGGATCGCCCATGTTAGTCTTCATACCACGCAAACCGAACACCACATTGCGATTGCCTTCAGACGCCAGATATTCAGCGGCGTTGAGTGATTCGTCCAACGTGATGCCGAAACCGCGTTTAAGCAGCACCGGAAATTCCTGCTGACGCCCAACGATTTTCAGCAGCTCGAAATTCTGTGTATTGCGTGTGCCGATCTGTAGCATCACGCCAGTAGGGTTGCCGGTCTGCTGCAATGCGGCGCGGATTTCATTGAGATGCGACTCATGCGTAATTTCCATCGCAATCACCTTGATGCCGTACTTTCCCGCCAAATCGAAAACAAAAGGCAAACAATTCTTGCCATGCCCCTGAAAAGCATAGGGACTGGTGCGCGGCTTGTATGCACCCATACGCGTGCAAACCTGGCCATTATCGCGCAATGCTTTTAACATGATCTCGACATGTTCGGCGTTGTCCACCGCACAAAGTCCGGCGAACACGTTGAGCGTGTCCTGGCCAAAGCGCACGCCGTTATAGTCGAAATACGTTGGACGCGGGTCGTCTTTATGCTGCCCCAGGATACGATATTCCTCCGACACGCGCACCACACGTTCGACACAGGGCAAACTTTGCATGTCCTTGATGTCTAACGGCTTGGTGTTACCGATTAGATAAATCTCGGTTAATACCTGCTCTGCACCGCGCTCAACATGCACGCGCATCTGGATATCCGACAATCTGGCGAGATACCCAATTAGTTGCTGGTAGTCCGCACTTTGTTGATCTGTATTGGAAGAAAGAATCAATATCATGGTGAAGCTCCTGTTATTTGCAAGCCAATCATTTTCCAGAAAGTATGGTCTATTGCTGCAACTACTGTGCCATTGAATCTCACGTAAGCCGCTTTTGCCGAACTACTGCCAGCGTCCGATGACAGAACCCTGACTGCCTATACGCAACGATTGCTCGTTCGGTTTGGTGTTTAGGTCGTTCCACTTGAATTCAGCCGCGATAAAATACGCGGCAACTTCATCACATCACGAATCTTTACATCCACATATGCCGGCAATCGGGACGTAGCATTCACCCACACGGTAAGCATCCCCAGACGTTTGGCAGTCTGCAGGTTTTCCGCACTATCTTCCACCATCACGCAACGCGCCGGATTCAAACGATGCTTGCGTAGCAATCGTATGAAACCTGCTAACTGTGGTTTGGGTTGGTAACACGTATGCTCAATGGCGAACACATCATCGAACAAATCGTCTATGCACAACAATTGCAGCACGGCCTGTGCATAATGCTGCGGTGCGTTGGAAAATACCAATTTCTTGCCCGGCAATCTTTTCAACACATGACGCAAGCGTGCTTCACACAATACCATCTGCGGTAGCTGCGGAAACTGGTGTGTATGCCACAGAAAATGATCGGGGTCGGTGGCATGGTGCCGCATCATGCCACTTAGGGTCGCACCGTAACGTTGCCAGTAATGCATTCTCAATTCGTTCGCTGTCTGTTCATCCAGCTTCAGATGCTGTTGCAGGTAAGCGTTCATACTGCGGTTAATGTGCGGAAAAATGTGCGGCACAGCGTTGTGCAAAGTGTTGTCCAGATCAAAAATCCAGACGAGTCGACTCATTTACTTTTAATCAGCGTACCCACACCTTCATCAGTCAGAATTTCCAGCAACAGCGCATGTTCCACGCGGCCATCAATGATGTGTACCGACCTCACTCCCCCGCGTGCGGCGTCCAGCGCCGAACTGATCTTGGGTAACATGCCGCCGGACAGCGTACCGTCCACCACCAGTTCATCAATCTGTTTCGGTGTCAGACCAGTAAGCAGCTTGCCGCTCTTGTCCAGCACGCCGGGCGTGTTAGTTAACAATACCAGTTTTTCTGCTTTCAGCACTTCCGCCAATTTGCCCGCCACTACGTCGGCATTAATGTTCAGTGTCTCACCATCCGGCCCGACAGCAATCGGGGCAATGACCGGAATAAAATCACCAGAATCGAGAAAATTTATAATCGATGGATCAATCAAATTAATCTCTCCTACCAGACCGATGTCCAGCAACTTGCCCGGCTCATCGTGGCTCTCCAGCAGCATCTTGTCCGCACGGATAAACGAGGAATCCTGCCCGGTCAGCCCCACCGCCTTGCCCCCATGCCGATTAATCAAATTGACGATGTCTTTGTTGACCTTGCCCAGCGCCATTTCGACCACATCCATGGTCTCCTCATCCGTGACGCGCATGCCTTGGACGAATTCCCCTTGCTTACCAATGCGCTGAAGCAGGTCGTTGATCTGCGGCCCACCACCATGAACCACTACCGGGTTCATGCCGACCAGCTTGAGCAATACCACATCGCGCGCAAAACTTTCCTGCAGCTTAGGGTCGGTCATGGCATTGCCGCCATATTTGATTACGATAGTTTTATCAAAAAACCGTTTGATGTATGGCAACGCCTCAGACAGCGTATGAGCTTTCTGGAAGGCGGTGGCAGAGGTAAGTGACATGTTGTTTTCCTTCGCTAAACAGGCGCGCATTTTACCTCAGAAGTCCACCATCATTGCAGCACGAAACAACTGGGCAGCACCAAGCCACGCGTTTATTCAATGAGGCATCATCAAAATACTAATGGGTATGTTGCTCGTGCTTATTGTGGCTTGGGCTGAGTGATTTAACTTCGGCATTCACATTAATCTTTTCCTTACGCTTATCAGCGAATTCCACGGTAATGGTAAGTGGCACATTGTCACCCGCTTTAAGCGAATTCTTGAGGTTAAGCAGCATTACATGATTACCACTCGCTCCCAACTTAACCATCTTTCCTGCAGGTAGCTGCAGAAATTCAATGGCACGCATTTTCATTACACCGTTATCATGCGTCATGCTATGAATCTCGACTGCACCCGCAATCGGGCTGACAATCGCCACCAGCCTTGCTTCTTTCTTGCTGGTGATGGAAAACCGTACTGTGGCGCTTTCTTGTCCCGGGGCCGTGGCGCGCGCCGAGGCATCGCTCACTACCACATTTTCTGCCCATGCTTGTACCGCACAAAACAGCATGACGATTGCAATTGCGTAACGCATCCGAGTCTCCTCTATTTATAAAAATGTACCGTAAGATACATGAATTGCACGGCAATAGGCAATCATGCCTTCCGCCCTGAAATAGAAACCAGAAAAACGAGTGTCTACATAAATTTAGCGAAATATAAACATTTTTCCGTCTGCAATTTGGCTAAAATGTTAACCGTAAGCAGTTAGCACTCAACAATAATAAACAGCACCAATTCGAGGAATGAACATGTCGACCAACAGCATATATGTAGTTCCCAGCAACCAAAATATTGATCTACGACAGGCTGTCAAGAATATTAATGTACTGCCCGCCATGCCGGTCATTGCGCAAAAACTGCTGGCGCTACAGATCAACAGTGACGAAAACGAACGGAAAATGTTAATGCTAATCGAGCAAGACCCGCAGATCTCAGCAAAAATTATCGGGCTATCCAATTCAGCAATGCTTGGCTCCGCACGAAAAACAACCTCAGTAAAAGAGGCTGCGATATTATTAGGCATGAACCGTGTCAAATCGATTGCAACTGGCATCGCCATCATGTCCTTGTCGACCAAAGTATCCACGGGTAAATTTAAGGCACAGGATCTTTGGTTGCATAGCTTTGGTATTGCGTTTGCCATGCTCGGCATCGCCCGTGCCATGCCCGCAAAAATCCGCCCTAAGGATGATCAAGTTTTTTTGGCTGGCATACTGCACGACATAGGCTATCTTGCACTCGCTTTTCTGGATCCAAAACGGAGCGATGACCTGCATGCCCTCTTGTCAGCAAAATCTGATCGTCCTGTACTGAGTATAGAACGGGAAATGCTGGAAATATGCCACGACGAATTGGGTGCGGAGCTAGCGCGCCACTGGAATTTGCCGGATGAAATTATTGCCGTGTTGCGCTACCACCATACATCGGATGTAGCCGAAGCGGCAGCGGGACAACCAATAGTACACATGATCAGCCTGGCAGAAAAATTGCTGGCTTCCTTTGGTATTAATGAACACGTCGATACCCACATCAGCGACGAGGATTGGGAAGTTTTGGGCATCGATCCAAGTAAGGCAGAGGAAATCAGTGTACAAGTAGCTGAGCAAGCGGAACAGGCGGCAGCAGTATATTGATTAAGAGACACGATTTTCCAACTCATTTAACCAGCCTAATCAAATTCACCCCATATCCCAACCAATCCCACCAGTCTATAATTGCGGTTTTGATTACTGGTCTCAATATGAAGTTTGCGCTGTCGTTTCTTATCGCTCTGTTATTTCCATTGTTTGCCCAGGCACAGCTAACCAGCCTGCCGCCTGCTCCAGTGCTGGCAGCCAAATCCTATCTGCTATACGACTTTACCAGTAATCAGATTCTGGTCGACCAAAACGGCAATGAACGCACCGAACCAGCATCCATTACCAAATTGATGACTGCCTACCTGACCTTCAACTCCCTCAGGCTGAACAAATTATCGCTGAACCAGACAGTAGTCCCTTCAGAAGCAGCACTGCGCACCCAAGGCGTGGAGTCACGCATGTTTCTAGACAAAAATAAACCCGTGACGATTGCAGAATTACTGCGTGGCCTCATCGTACAGTCTGGTAACGATGCCGCGCGTGTGTTGGCAATCACCCTAGCTGGCAGCGAAGAAAACTTCGCCAAACTAATGAACCAGGAAGCACAACGACTGAGCATGAACAATACGCATTACATCAACGCCACCGGGTTGCCACACCCACAGCACTATTCCAGTGCATATGACACAGCGCTACTTGCCGCTGCTATAGTGCGCGACTTTCCCGAGCACTATCCGATTTATAGCTTGCGTGAATATCAATACAATCATATCAATCAAGCCAACCGCAACCGCTTATTGTGGATGGATCCCTATGTGGATGGAATGAAAACGGGACATACAGAAAGTGCAGGATTCTGTTTAGTGGCTTCGGCAAAGCGCGACCAGCGGCGGCTAATATCAGTGGTGCTGGGCACAGCATCCGACAACTTGCGAGCTACCGAAAGCCAGAAACTACTAAATTACGGCTTCCAAAATTTTGAATCCGTGCGCCTGTATCAGAAGAACGAACCGGTTGCCAACTTACGTTTATGGAAAGGTACCGAGAGCAAAGTCAAAGTGGGATTCCGCAGCGATCTATTCCTGTCCATCCCAACAGGGCAACTTGCACAATTGAAGGCAACCATGGAAACACAGCAGCCTCTTGTGGCACCGATTGCCGGTGGGCAAAAAATCGGTATGATAAAAATTACTCTGGGCGGCAAACCCTATGCCGAATACAAGCTGGTGGCGCTGGAGCCTGTGCCGCTGGCCAATGTATTTTCGCGCGGCTGGGACAGTATCCGCTTACTTTTCAAATAAAGGCTTCTTCTTTAGGAAATCATACAATGACAGTCTATTTGAACGGGCAATTCATGCCCATTGAAGAAGCACACATTCCCGTGCTGGACCGTGGCTTCATTTTCGGCGATGGCGTATATGAAGTTATCCCCGTGTATTCACGCTCTGCATTCCGTCTGGCCGAACATCTCAAGCGCCTGCAATTCAGCTTGGACGGCATACGCCTGACAAACCCGCACAGTGACCAGGAATGGACTAAGCTCATCACGGATCTGATCGAGCGCAATACCGCAGAAGATCAATATTTATATCTGCATATCACACGCGGCGTGGCTAAACGTGACCATGCTTTCCCTAACCCTTCGGTCCAGCCGACCGTATTTATGATGAGCAACCCACTTCTCACTCCACCCGCCGCATTACTTACCAGCGGCGTGGGAGCAGTAAGTGCGCCGGATAACCGCTGGCTGCGTTGCGACATCAAGGCTATTTCGCTTTTACCTAATGTGCTGCTACGGCAAATGGCAATAGACGCTGGCTGTGCCGAAACCATTTTGATACGTGATGATGATTTCATGACCGAAGGCGCAGCCAGCAATATTTTCTTAGTAAAAAATGGCGTCCTGCTCGCCCCGCCTAAAGATAATCTTATGCTGCCTGGAATCACCTACGACGTCTTGCTGGAAATCGCCGCCGCCCACAACATACCTCATGAAGTTCGCAAGATTGCCAAGGACGAATTATTCAACACTGACGAGCTGTTACTCACCTCTTCCACCAAAGAAGTACTTGCTATCACTACCTTGGATAATAAAGCGGTAGGCGATGGCAAACCCGGAGTGATGTTTGCCAAACTACATAAACATTATCAGGACTACAAGCGCGACGTGATGCGCAAGACGTAAGAAAGCCTGATATTCCCCTGTAGTCAGCTAACAACTTGGCAGATATCAGGGGTTAATAATTTTGATCGAACTGCAATCCCCTACCTTCGTGGGGTTAGAAATCTTAAACTTACCCAGTTATCCATGGCACTTACTGACAGTCTTATCGAATACCCATGCGACTTCCCAATAAAGGTGTTAGGGCTGTCGCATCAGGGCTTCGCTCAAACAGTAACGGAAGTGGTTATGCGTTACGATCCCAACTTTAACGCTGCCACTATGGAAATGCGTCCCAGTAGCGGCGCACGCTATATCGGACTGACCTGCACCGTGCATGCCACCTCACGCGAACAACTCAATGCACTGTATCAAGAATTGTGCGACCACCCACAAGTAGTGATGGTACTTTAGTGAGATGGTACCGCTGATCAAACATCTAGGTCTGGTCGAATACCAGCAAACCTGGCAAGCAATGAAACAGTTTACCGCTGCGCGTAACGCCGACACGCGAGACGAAATCTGGCTACTACAACATTTGCCAGTCTATACCCAAGGCTTAGCAGGAAAACCGGAACATCTTCTACATACCAGTAACATACCGGTGGTCAAAATCGACCGCGGCGGCCAGATTACCTACCACGGCCCCGGCCAGATCGTCGTCTACCTTATGCTGGATTTACGCCACTGGAAACTTAACGTGCGCGGGCTGGTACGGCTAATGGAACAGGCCGTGATAGATTTGCTTGCATCATTCGGCGTAATAGCACAGGGGCGTGAGGAAGCACCGGGCGTGTATATAGATAACGCAAAAATTGCCGCACTTGGATTAAAAATTCGCAATGGATGCTGCTATCACGGATTGGCGTTCAACGTAGACATGGATCTTACCCCGTTCGCGTACATTAATCCATGTGGCTTTGCCGGATTGCGTGTTATCCAAGCAAAAGACTTAGGTATAGGTGTTCCGCGGTCTGAACTGGAACTGCAACTTGCACAACATTTAATCAAATTATTACAGCAACATAAATCAGAGAAGTCGGCCCCAAGGTATATTTGAAAATGTATCTTTGCAGAAGCAGGCTCCTGTGAATTATTAAGATTTCACACCAGACACGCTCCTAAAACCAAATAAACAACGGCTTATGTCAGAGCTCGCATTACAAGCAAACTAGCTAAAAGGAAAAACCATAATGACTATCACAGAAAAGCAAACTGGCGCAGCTAAAACAACACGTAATCCAATCAAAATTGTTCAGTTAGAGCAACGCCTACGTAAACCAGAATGGATACGCGTTAAATCCGGCAGCGGGCAAGGTTATCACGACGTCAAACGCCTGCTACGTGAACACAAATTACATACTGTGTGCGAAGAAGCATCATGCCCCAACATTGGCGAATGTTTCAGCAAGGGCACGGCCACTTTCATGATTCTAGGTGATCTCTGCACACGACGTTGTCCCTTCTGCGATGTAGGGCACGGCAAACCGCTGGCACCCGATGCTAACGAACCGGCACATTTGGCTCAATCCATTGCGATACTTAAGCTTAAATATGTGGTTATCACCAGCGTGGATCGCGACGATCTGCGAGATGGTGGCGCGCAGCATTTCGTCGATTGTCTGACCGCCATTCGCGCTACTTCACCCCATACCAAACTGGAAACACTGGTTCCGGATTTTCGTGGCCGCCTGGAAACCGCATTGGACATTCTGGCGAATAGCCTGCCTGACGTACTTAATCACAATATGGAAACCGTACCGCGCCTCTACAAACTGGCACGTCCCGGCGCAGACTACACTCATTCGCTCAAATTATTAAAAGATTTCAAAGCACGCTTTCCACAAGTGATAACAAAATCTGGCTTGATGTTGGGACTAGGCGAAACTGACGAAGAGGTACTACAAGTAATGAGAGACATGCGCGCGCACGATGTACAAATGCTCACGCTAGGACAATATTTACAACCCTCCAACAGTCATCTGCCAGTGTTACGTTATGTCCACCCTGACACCTTTAAAATATTCGAACAGTCCGCGCTGGAAATGGGATTTTCACATGCAGCCTGCGGGCCGATGGTACGCAGCAGCTACCATGCTGATGAACAGGCACATCAAGCTGGTGCTATATAATTTTCAATTATTCCAGAAAAAATACAAATGCATCTCTAGTTACAAGAGATAATGCCAATATCCCGTTTATAAATTGATAGATAGAGCGATTTAAAAATAAAACACCCCGCAGCAAGCTACGGGTATTAACTACGCTTTTCAATCCGCTGGCTTGCAACCAGCCTTCGCTCCAATGAGCGGAGAATTGAACCCGTAGAGATTAAAGTTAAAAATATCAATATTTGTACATTATTATGGATATTAATATTTATTAAATATGTACAATTGCATCATGAATACTTAAAATTCAATACCCATAAACACATTTATTTGAATCGATTTATTTAAAACAAAAGGATATTTTTTATGAAAAAAACAATTCTGTTTCTAGCAACATTACTATTTATGACCACTGCGAGTGCAGATAACGCCAGAAAAACAGTGGATGAACTCAAAACGAAATTTATAAAAATGGGCGAACCTAGAATTGAAGGAGTAGAAAAGTCTGGAAACATAATGGCTCCAGTCATTTATTTCGGTAAACAAAAAATAAACAATACTTTTGATGTTGTTGATGAAATTAAAAAGACGTCTGGTGCTTACGCTACTGTCTTTGTTAAAGATGGCGTGGAATTTATTCGCGTGAGTACAAATGTACTAACGCCTAAAGGAGTTCGTGGGATTGGAACTAAACTTGCTCATAACAAGGCTTATGACGCAGTGATGAAGGGTGAAGTATATTGTGGTGATATCGATATTTTAGGTAATTCTTTCTATACTTGTTATGACCCTATAAAAGATAAAGTGGGTAAAATTATCGGCATCTATCTTATTGGATTTAAAAAATAATTATGAAGTTTAGACGCGGTTAAAATCTGGACTGCACCCAAATCAGGTATATGCACGACTGTATATTTCTTGAGCAAGATGCTTTCTAAGAAACAATAGGGATCGTTCACTTAAATTGAAACTACGGTATAATTTTGGTCGAAATGTATGCGCTTCCAATCAAAACAAAATTAATTCAATCCATTTGAACTGCTCTACAATTTTATTACTATATTGTACTAATCATTTTTGTTAAGTTTGGCCATGATTCTTACGTTACTTACCGTACTAATGTACTTTTGAGTATTCCATTGCTTAATATCTGATGTAGATGCTCCTCACTCGTAATATGCGGAATTGCAATCCAAAGCCTTAACTGGTGACTGATTTTCTAGGCTAAATGAACGAATCTCAATAAATCTCATATCGACACTCCGATTGGCCTAGATACCGAATTAAAAATCTCACCAAGATTTATTTTAAAGGCTATCAAAACCAAAGAAATCTATGCCAGCCGCATGTTTTTGGATAGTCAAGTTAGTCTGGGCTAAGATAAATTAAGCGGAAGAAAATAACGGGATTGTGAAGAACTGATACGAGTCTTTTTAAGTGTTGCTAGCAGACCACCCAATTTTCTATTTCCATATACATAATACATTGATTATTATTAACAAGTTAAAATAACCATATTAAAAAGGAAATACATGAACAAACCACTAATTTCCATCTTGATGGGCAGTTCAAATGATTGGGAAATCATGCAGCAGGCCGCGCGCCCTCTGCATGATTTCGGCGTAGCCTACGATGCGCGCGTGATCTCTGCACACCGTTCACCGGAACTGTTATTAACCTATGTTCAGGAAATGAGTGATCAGGGCGTACAGTGTTTTATTGCTGGTGCAGGTGGTGCGGCGCATTTGGCTGGTGTAATTGCTGGACAAACTACTCTGCCAGTACTGGGCGTACCCATTCCATCCAAATACCTCAAAGGAATCGATTCACTACTGTCCATCGTACAAATGCCCAAGGGTATTCCGGTGGCCACATTTGCTATCGGCGAAGCAGGTGCGGCGAATGCTGGCCTGTTCGCGATAGCCATGCTGGCACTTAACGATACAGAGTTAGCCAAGCGCCTCAGCGCATTCCGCAAACAGCAGGCCGAAGCAATTGCTACGATCAAGCTGCCATCACTAAGCTAAAAGGGAAATCCTATGTCCTCCGTATTACTTGAATCCAACTTAACCAGCTTGCCATTATTACATCGGGGCAAAGTGCGTGACATTTATGAAGTGGATGATGATCGCCTACTCATTGTGCAAACTGATCGCTTGTCTGCCTTTGATGTGATTTTACCGACTCCAGTGCCAGGAAAAGGTCAAGTACTCACTACCCTGTCCAATTTCTGGTTTAGCAAGCTTAATCACGTTCTGCCTAATCACCTTACCGGTATCAAGCCAGAATCCTTAGTTAAAACTGATGAAGAACGCGCGCAACTGGCTGGCCGGGCCTTCGTAGTAAAACGCTTGAGACCCGTACCCATTGAGGCCATCGTGCGCGGCTACCTGGCTGGTTCCGCTTGGAAGGAATATCAAAAGACTGGTATGGTGTGCGGTATTAAATTACCTGCCGATTTACAGGAAGCGCAAAAATTGTCACAACCATTATTCACACCTTCAACCAAAGCACCAGCAGGTGAACACGATGAAAATATCTCCTTCGACCAAGCCGCAAAATTGCTGGGTGTACCACGTGCTAATGCAGTGCGTCATGCAGCCTTGTCGCTGTATACCCAGGCAGCGGAATATGCGGCTACCCGAGGAATCATCATTGCTGATACAAAATTTGAATTTGGTGTGGATTCATCAGGTAAAATGTATTTAATTGATGAAGCACTGACACCCGATTCTTCGCGGTTCTGGCCAACTGATCAATACAAAGTGGGTAGCAACCCACCTAGCTTTGATAAACAGTTTGTACGTGACTGGTTGGAGGGCTCTGGCTGGAATAAACAATTCCCAGCGCCGAAAGTTCCTGCCGACGTAATCGAAAAGACTGCAGAAAAATATCACGAAGCCGGGCGACTGTTGATGGACGTGTAACACAGTCCTTCAGCAATTGACATTTGTACAGCGCTAAAGTTTGATGAACGCAATCTCTGGCGTGGATTACATCATTATGCAGTGATAGCATCCCTATATTTATACCTACGCTAATCAAAATAATTAATATTTTCTATGCGAGTTATATTAATAGCGATTAGTCATTCAATTGAGGGTAACAAAAACGGTAGGCTCACTTTCTACTACTGCATTCCTAGTATTCAGAAGAGTAATTATCGCTCTCTACCATGTATTTAATTAACATTAACAGAACGGTTTTTCTTGCCAGCTGTTACTACCTTTGGTTATCGTAATTACTCTGCGAGTACTACAATACATCCATCATAAAGGTCAGACCATTGACAGTAGACCTGCAGGGTCAATTTTTTAAAACAAAATCCCCCATATTTTAAATGTACGTTTATATTATTGAGGTGCGAACGGATTGAAAAAAACAGCCATTAAAATATTCAACCAACGGCTTCTTTCTCTGGTCGAACATATCGGCTTACTAGTCATCGCCATCGCCACAGTGTTCGCCATGGCAAGCGAGACCATGATTATGGTACGAGCAGAACAAGTGACACTAACCGACCTGTTGCTGCTCTTCCTTTATCTAGAAGTACTGGCCATGGTTGGGTTATATTACAACTCAGGCAAGCTGCCAGTGCGCTTCCCGCTTTATATCGGCATGGTGGCACTTGCGCGCTACCTGATCTTGGACATGAAAGCCATGGATGACTGGCGTATGCTCGCGGTAACTGGTTCTATCCTGATGCTAACGCTAGCAGTATTTCTGATTCGCTTCGGCCATGTACGTTATCCCTATTCGGGCGATGAATCGTCGACGGAACCACGACAAGTCGACCGAACACAGGATTGAAAACAGACACTGTCAGTGAATCTCCATATTATCCCAAATGACCAGATACAAGCTGCCGCATTATTACTGCGGTCAGGTGAAACAGTGGCTTTCCCTACGGAGACTGTCTACGGATTGGGGGCGGATGCCTCCAATCCACTTGCCGTGCAAAAGATCTTTGAGATCAAGGGTCGACCAGTCGACCATCCGCTAATCGTTCATATTGCCACGACCTCCCAACTGCCAGCTTGGGCGCGAAATATCCCCGACGACGCATGGCGACTGGCAGCTGCATTCTGGCCGGGGCCACTGACTTTGATCCTACAACGCTCCAATCGAGTGCCGAATGAGGTTACCGGATGGCAAGATACCGTAGGCCTGCGTGTACCAGACCATCCTATCGCGACCGCCCTGTTGCATGCATTCGGCGGCGGAATTGCAGCACCATCAGCCAATCGTTTTGGGCAGATAAGTCCAACCACAGCGCAACACGTACATGACAAGCTGGGATCTAAGGTGGGTATGATTCTAGATGGAGGTCCATGCCGTATCGGTGTGGAATCCACCATCGTTAGCTTAACGCATGAAGAAACTGTGGTATTGCGGCCCGGTGGACTTTCTATCGAAGCTCTTGAGAACACACTTAATAAGAAAATCTTGCTGACTCAAGCAGCTGCCCATAATGTTCGAGCTTCTGGCATGCTGGACTCACACTATGCCCCCACAACTCCAATTGAAATCCACCCGGCAGACGAATTATGGCGTCGAGCACATCAACTGGCTAAGCTGGGCTATAAAGTAGCAGTTCTTAAACTAAGTGATGAAAACAAGTGCATAAACAGTGGTGGAATCACATGCTTTCAGATGCCGCTACTGGCTGATGAGTATGGACACGACCTTTATGCGACACTGCATCGTATTGATCACGCCAGCTTCGATCATCTTTTAGCTGAAACACCGCCCGCAACGCAAGAGTGGGTTGCAATCAATGACAGGATGCGGCGCGCCGCTCACTCAGGGCGCAGTTAATGAGAACGAATGTAGCGGCGGGAAACAATGAGGTAATAAAAACGATATAGCCATCTACAGATCGAATAACTCATAAATCATAAATTATTTTTAACTCAACAAGTATGATGCAAATTATTTATAAAAAGTACTTTTCAGAGTTGAATCACCATGGAATTCATAATTTATTTTACAATCCCATTATCTTATTATCGATAATCATGTTATTACCAGATGGGCTTTTATCATAATGGTCTTTCAATATGACAAAATCTTCATGTCTCTTTAAACTCGCTTTCTCATAAAGATCATAAATTTCAACTGAAATATTATGATTTGGAGCGGTTACTAAAAAGTCATCAATCGTTTCGATAATGTCGTGATCAATAAACTGAGATTTACTGGCATCAATTGTGAGCGTGCTGTTTGGCTTGATATGAGAAAGAAGCTTTCTCAATAAAGATTTATTCAAAAACACAACATCTTTGTTAAGCGTTAATATATAAAACGATTTATCTTGAGTCAAGGTAATGGCAGCACGGTAATTAGCCTTAATAACAAAAAATAAACCAACTACCACACCGATTGACATTCCTATTAATAAATCGGTTGTTAAAATCGCTGTTATTGTAATAACAAAAGGCACTAATTGACTCCACCCTTTGCGATAAAAATCCATAAACAAGGCTGGCTTGGCCAATTTAAACCCTGTGTGCAACAAAATAGCGGCCAAACAACCGAGCGGAACATAATTTATGTATTTCGCAAAGAACATTACACTCAGCAATATACATAAACCGTGAATAAAACAGGATAGAGGAGTTTTTCCACCCGCGTTAATATTGCCTGAACTACGCACAATAACCGCAGTAATCGGAAGCCCTCCGATTAATCCGCTAATAATATTGCCAACTCCTTGTGCTTTCAGTTCCCTGTTAGTAGGTGCAGTACGTTTTAAAGGATCCAGCTTATCTACTGCCTCAAGACTTAATAATGTTTCGAGACTAGCTATGATAGCTAGCGTTGCTGCAATAAGATAAACCTGAGGATTAGCCCAGTAACTGTAGTCTGGAAATATAAAATTATTCAAGAATTCGCCGATATTATTTGAGACAGGCACCTTCACTAAGTGAATTGCACTGACCGACCAATCCGGTGCCCATCGTTCAGCACCTAAATTGTAGAGAACTCCCCATATTACGGCGATCAACGGGCCAGGAATTAGTTTAAAAAATTTCTGGTTTTTAAACCATGGTCTTTCCCAAATTATTAGTATAAGCAGAGCAACCATGCATATAAGCACGACGCCCTGTGAAATAGAGCTAAATGCATCTAATATCGGGAAGAAAAACTCATGTACATCTTCATGTGTATAAGCTTCAGGCCCTCCAAAATGTTCATTGTAACCAGTAGCATGAGGAATCTGTTTAATTATAAGAATCAAGCCAATAGCAGCCAACATTCCTTTGATGACAGCTGAAGGAAAAAAAGCTCCGATGACTCCCGCTTTGAGAAAGCCAGCTACCAATTGCATAATACCTGCAATGATCACTGCAACTAAAAATCCCTGAAAACTACCTAATGTTTCGATAGCATTATAAACAATCACTGTTAATCCGGCCGCTGGCCCGGAGACACTAAGTTGTGAGCCGCTTAACCAAGCAACAACCAAACCACCAACCATTCCTGCTATTAATCCTGCGAACAAAGGCGCGCCAGATGCCAAGGCGATACCCAGACATAACGGTAAAGCCACTAAAAAAACTACGATACCCGCAGGCAAATCATCTTTTAGATGTCTAAAATAGTACTGCATGGGCTGCTGGGTCATTTTTTCCGCCTCCACAATTTTATGTTGATAGCATTATATTACGGTATGTTTAACAATAGTATGAGGTTATGGTGATAATTTATGAAAAATTTATCTATCAATCGGAATTATTTGGGCCATAAATAAACACGTAGGTAAGAGCTACGCCTGGCTCACTATATTTATTTATTGATAAAACTCAATACTTCCAGTCTGTATTTCATACATACCACCCACAATAGCTATCTCGTTGTTATCCTGCATTTCACGCAAAATTTCACTCCGGTGTTTAATGTTAGCAATCATCAAGCGTACATTGGCCACGGCAACTTTTTCCACAAACTCTGAATTTTTAGAATTCCGATCTGTTGTTGGCTCGCGAACACTTGCCACTGCTGGCTTTAGTTTGGCGATTAGAGTGGTAAGATTACCCAACCTGACATCATCACACGCGCCTTTGATGGCGCCGCAACGGCTATGACCTAATACAACGACAATTTTTGCACCGCCGATTTTGCAAGCGAATTCCATACTACCCAGAATGTCTTCATTAATAATATTTCCCGCAATTCGAATACTGACAAGATCGCCTAAGCCTTGATCGAAAATAAGTTCAGCTGATGCGCGTGAATCAATGCAACTCAAAACAACGGCGAATGGATATTGCCTATCTGAAGTTTCGTTCAATTGTTGTAACACATTGCGGCTGATTTTAAGGTTATTCACGAAACGTGCATTACCATCTTTGAGAGCTTTTAATGCCATTTCCGGCGTAAGCAATAATTGAATGTCGCGGATATCGGGGGTCATCAAATTTCTCACAAAAAATTACAAATATTTTTAAATATAACTAAATGCTAAGCCTTCTTAGCTCGAGAATGAGCGTGATAGACAGACGCAAGCGACCTTGAGCAAATTCAGCAAAGCGCCCCGTTCAATTCCGTCAGAGCTACGCAAGACCTCCATCTACGACCAAGGGCGCAAGATGAGCAAAAACACTGACTGACTAAACGAACCAGGATACTTACTACTCGCACAGCCCGTGACAACGCGGTTTGAACGAATATTAACGAGCTGCTGCGCCAGTATGTTCCCGAAGGCAGACTTGCCGATTTACACGCAAGAACAGCTGAACTGTTAAATACAATTACTTGGATCCTAACAGGTCTGAGAAAATCAATTGGGTTTCCATCATCGGTAGTGGTTTACAAGTTTTACTTAATATAAAACTTGCCACATCTGACGAATAAACATTAACAGTTGCGGTCGGTTCTTGAATCTACCGTAGATTAATTTTTAATTTGGTCTTAAAACCAATACATCACAGGGTGATAGTTTTAAAAGGCGATCCGCAAAGGAACTAAGAAAAAGCCCAGCAAAACCTCTTTTATTTCTTGTCGCTACTACGATCACACCCGCATTAATTTCTTTAGCATACTCAGCCAGCCGATCTGCTGGAGACTGCGCAAATAAAACTTCAAAATGAGCTTTTTTGAATGCAAGCACAGGCATCATTTCTCTTGCTTTATTCTTAATGAAATCTAACATTTGTTGTTTCATATTTTCAACTGTTGCTTTGTCAGGAATTTCCTCGAAACCCATCTCACTAACACTAATATCTTTCTTGATAATATGAACGAAGTAAGCTTCTCTTTTGGTCCAGCCATACTCATGTCCCCACCTTGAAATACTGGGCATAAACTCTTCTTCGGTTGGCATAGCAATGACTATCTTTCGTGGGTTCATTTTAACCTCTAGAGTAAATGTAAATCCTTTTTTATGACACTAATCTACAGTGAGTCAATTAGTCAAGACAATTAATGAGTCGAATTTTAAGAGAGTAATTAATCAATACCGCAGAATACCGCTACCCCGTTTGCACTTCTAATTATACTCAATTTTTATTCGTTGAATTAACGTTATAAATGCAACGATTGATAGATAGCTCAGCCGAGCCTGCATACGTTGTCGTTTTTAATATTTAAAGATATATTCAGTAATTGCCTGACAGCCTCGGCACGAATTTTGTAACGATAAAACACAGTACTTGCCTAAACTTCTTGAACTATTAGCCGACAATAAATTCATGCTGGACAACGTTTAATTTCACAGCAAATAGCAAAAAATAAACTGACCCATAACACGAAATAGATAACTACCGAGCGATAATGAAGTGAGTTATCATACTTATGAATCCTAACTATTTCACCGTCATTATGGATAAGTGATTACATTATCTTAAGAACAACACAATTATTGGATCCATATTTTAGAAAGTTATAAATAGTTACAGCTTTGTTCTATATCAACCGCAATGCAACAAGGACTTCACTACGAACTCGCGCATTACTAAATGCCAAGCTAGAGGAAGTTTTCCACCTTATTCTACTTATCATCCCGCTTGAATTTCACTGATAATTCAACTTAGAAACAATAAATTGTAATGGTAAAAAACATGTTACTAAACTAATTAGTAAAAATAAAATTAAACCTCCTGTCAATTGAAGTTAGACAAAACCTAAAAATCAAAAATGAAAGTTTCTGTGATTGCCAACCTCAACCAATCTTTAGTGCTGCTCACAACTCTTTGTTTAAGCTTCTCGTCTCTTTCATGGGCCGCACAAATAGATCCACCTGTCCTCGTGCCAAAGACAGAAACCCCAACAATTCCCAGCCGCCAGTCAGTATTAACCATGAAGGACATCGGCGCTTCCCGCCCAATCGAATTGAAAGGCGTGAACAGTAGTGCCTATCTTTCTTTGGGTGTGCGGCTGGATGAGGTCGTCACCAAGGCCAAACTGCATCTAAACTACACACTATCTCCCGCACTGCTACCAAATATCTCTCATCTCAAGGTATATCTGAACGATGAAGTGTTAGCTACGTTACCAGTGACCAAAGAAAATCCGACTGGCCCACAAAAACTTGATGTTGATCTTGATCCCCGTTTCTTTACTGACTTTAACAAACTGCACTTGCAATTCATCGGTCATTACACCAATGATTGCGAATTTCCTCTCCACTCCAGCTTGTGGGCCAACATTAGCAACATGAGCACGCTGGAAATAAATTTGCAATCAATCGCTCTACGCAACGATCTTGCTCTGCTGCCAGCTCCCTTCTTCGATCAACGAGACAATCGCTTACTTAACCTGCCTTTCGTATTTGCCACCCAACCCTCTCTAAGTTCATTGCGAGCAGCGGGCGGTATCGCCTCCTGGTTTGGTGCTTTGGCGAGCTATCGCGGTGCCCGCTTTCCAGCCTATTTGAATCGTCTGCCAGAACGCTATGGCGTGGTTTTCGTGACCAATGACGAACGACCAGAATTTCTTGCTAAATATCCCAAAGTGGACGCACCAACCATCTCTCTGATGCAACATCCGGAAAATCCTACAGGCAAGCTACTCCTCATCCTTGGTCGTAATGCTGCCGACCTGCAGCTAGCTGCAGATGCCTTGGTTCTGGGCAAAGCTGTCATGACTGGCACTTCAATTACCGTCAAGACACTGGAATATCCACCGCGTCGTGTCGCTTACGATGCGCCTAACTGGCTGCAATCAGGCCGTCCCATACCATTGGGACAACTCGTCAATAGCCCGGCCGACCTACAGCGCCAGGGGCAGCCTCTCGAACCAATTCTCATCAACGCCCGCTTGCCAGCCGATCTGTTTACCTGGGAAGTGAAGGGAGTACCGATTGACCTCAAATACCGTTACACGCCACCGGCAGAACAAGGCGATGCCAATCTGAGAATTGAAATAAACGACCAATTTATCGAAGCAATACCGCTGCTGTCCGGCGCAGGAACCCGAGAACAGAACCGCCTGATACTGCCTCTTCTGGATGATGGTTCCTTGCGGGAGCAAAGCGGAGTGGTAATCCCCGCTTTCCACCTGGGCAGCAATAACCAACTACAGTTTTCATTTTCCATTCCTTTCAGTGATAACGGTCGCTGCAAATCTTCACCTCAAGGAAACATGCGCGCGGCAATCGATCCAGATTCAACTTTAGATTTAAGCCATTTATACCACTATGCAGCGATGCCAAACTTGGCATTTTTCGCTAATAGTGGATTTCCGTTCACCAAGTACGCCGACCTCGCCGAGACCGCGATCGTCATCCCCGATCAGCCTAACACCTTTGACATGGAAGCTATGTTCGCTTTACTAGGCCATATGGGCCGTTCCACCGGAGTTCCCGCTCTACACTTCAAACTCCTACAGACAAAATCCGTACAAGACGCAAAAAATTTAGATCTGCTGGTGATTGCCAGCGGTGCCAACAAAGATCTTCTCGCGAGTTGGGGCAAATCCCTTCCTGCCCTTCTGGAAGCAGGAAGCCGCACCTTTGCGCCTTTGGGCAAAGCCATGGATATGGCTTATGAATGGTTCGGACTGAGTGATAACAAAACATCCAAATCTGGAGAAGGCACCATACTTCTTGGCTCCGGACCTTTGGCTGCCCTCATCGGCTTTGAATCACCGCTCAGCCCGTCACGTAGTGTCATCGCCCTTACTTCCAATACCCCCACAGCTTTGACCTCGGCTCTTGATGCCCTGAATGATGGCGGGAAAGTTCAATACATCCGCGGTGACCTCGCTTTAATGCGTGGCGAAAGTGTCGAGAGCTTTCGCGTTAATAATGTGTATTACATAGGCGAATTACCGTGGTGGCGCTGGATATGGTTCCACTTGAATCACCACCCACTGCTCCTGACTGCTATCGGCGTCGCAATCGGCCTTTTTGTTGCCCTACTTGCCTTTGGTGCCCTACGTAATCTGGCTACCAAACGACTCGGTCAACACAAGAAATAAGCACCTGGTAATGGAATACTTATTCGTGGATACCGGGCGCAAGGCGAGCATTTTGCTGTACCGGGGATACCAAATTCTCGCTACGCTCTGCTTCTGCTGGGGAACTGCGCAGGCAGTAACAACCGAACCCACTTGCCAGGCAGACTGGCCTGCTTGGCAAAACTTCAAGTCAGAATTCATCAACGAGGGCGGACGGGTAGTGGATGGCAGCACCCCCCGTAAACAGACCGTGTCAGAAGGGCAGGCCTATGCGCTGTT
This sequence comes from Candidatus Nitrotoga sp. AM1P, assembly GCF_013168275.1. Lineage (GTDB taxonomy): Bacteria > Pseudomonadota > Gammaproteobacteria > Burkholderiales > Gallionellaceae > Nitrotoga. The sequence goes on from NZ_AP019547.1 coordinate 1,023,252, forward strand.
TTTCGCCTTAGTAGCCAACGATCGCAAAACCTTCGACAAGATCCTGCAATGGACCGAAAACAACTTGGCAAATGGCGATCTCACCAGCCATCTGCCCGCGTGGCTATGGGGTCGCAGAGATGATGGCAGTTGGGGTGTGCTGGACAGCAATCCGGCATCTGATGCCGATCTGTGGATAGTCTATGCATTGGGCGAAGCTGGCCGGCTCTGGGGCGAACGCCGCTTCGTTGCACTTTCATCACTGTTGGCCAGCCGTATCTTGCGCGAAGAAACCGCAGACCTACCTGGTTTAGGCCCCACTCTGCTGCCTGCCCCGCGCGGCTTCCAGACCGGAGTGAAAACTTGGCGCCTCAATCCCAGCTACCTGCCCATACAGCTAATGGACTGGCTAAGTAGCCGGAGTCCTGATTCCACTTGGCGGCGAATCTCGGAATCCTCCCAGCGGATCCTTTTAGAATCGGCCCCGAATGGATTTTCACCTGACTGGACAGTCTATCAGGACAGCAAAGGATTCCGAATAGATAGTGCAGGAAAAGAGAAAGGCACAGGCGGCTATAACGCCATCCGGGTTTATCTGTGGGCCGGTATGCTTGCGCCCGACGCTTCTGCCCGACCACGACTTCTTGCTGCTTTTTCCCCCATGGCCAGCTTTATCACGCGCCACGGCTACCCGCCAGAGTCTGTCAATATAATCACGGGTGAAGCCAATGGCCCAGGGCCATCAGGCTTTTCCGCCGCACTGCTACCTTTCCTGGCCGCCCGGGAAGATAGCGCTGCCCTGCAGGCACAACGCGATCGTCTGACGGCTCGCCCACCGCGGCCAGACGCCTACTATGAACAGGCGCTTTCCCTCTTTGCCCATGGCTGGATGGACGGGCGCTACCACTTCACAACAAATGGCAGCCTGCTGCTCTCTTGGCAAAAACCATGCAGCTCCGCCTCCTCCCGCTTACCTTCGCACTGACTCTGGCTGGGTTGCTAAGTATTCCAACCCTTGCCCGTTCAGAAAATAGCGCTAGTGCCGACCTGCTGCGCAGCGCTCACATGTGGGAAGCCAAAGATCGCCCGGATTTGGCACGTGTTATGCTGGAAAAATTACTGACCATCGAATCCAATCCAGAAGTACTATTTATGCTGGGAAGCATTGAGCTACGATCAGGAAATATAAAACTTGCCGGTGAATATTTGCGTCGCCTGGAACAGCGTTATCCTCAGCACCCCAAGATTCTGGGCCTGCGCAGCCTATATCGGGTTAACACCACTGAAAAACAGACTCTGGCAAACGCACGTCTAATGGCCAGAGCCGGCAATACCAAAGAAGCTGCCAAAATTATGCGCCGGTTATTTCCGGAAGCCCCTCCTCCAGGTGAGCTCGGACTCGAATATTACCAACTCGTGAGTAGCACTGCCGCAGATCAGCAAGCAGCAAAGTCTGCTCTCAACAAGCTTTACCGGGAAACAGGAGAAGCACGCTACCGCCTTGCCTGGCTTAAGCTGCAGAGTAATCAGCGCAGCAAACAGGAAATCCTGCAGGGTTATGAATCCTTGGCCGCTGCGCCCGACGTTAACCGACAAAAATTACGCGAAAACTGGTGGGCTGCCATAAAGCGTCTCACAGCAGCACCAGCAGCATTACCCTGGGTCCGCCGCTATCTGAAAGAATTTCCGAATGACCAGAATGCCATCGAATATCTGGCAGAATTACAACAATTGCATGAGAAAGCGTTGCGCATCGCCAACGACCCTGCGGTACGTGCCCGCCAGAGTGGGATCGCTTTTCTGGAACACGAACAACTGGAAGACGCCCAGCGGGAGTTGCAAAAGTCGCTATCAAAGCGCCCCAAGGATCCCCAAGTACTGGGTAGCATGGGCTTGCTTCGCTTGCGCCAGGGACATCACGAAGAGGCTAAAAGCTGGTTTCAGCGTGCAGCCAAGGCTGAACCGGGCAGCAACAAATGGTTTGGTCTGATCCGCACTGCAAATTTCTGGGGGCAAATGAAACGGGCCGATGAACTACTCGAAGCCGGAAAGCTGGCTGAAGCACAACAATTTGTACGACAAGCACTGAATATCGAGCCAAACAATGCTGATGGACTTGCTCTACTGGGCAATATTCTCGCCCGGGGCCAGAATCTGGCCGGTGCCGAATCACTCTACCGTGAGGCACTCAAACGAGATGCGAGCAATACTTCAGCTATGCGCGGCCTACTTGCGCTGCTCTCCCGTAGCGAACGTCGCGATGAAGCCCAAGCGTTAATCGCCCAATTTCGCCAGAATAACCCCAAGGAAGCCAATCGATTCAACGAAAGCCAAGCCAGCTTGCTACGTGATGAAGCCGAGACATTCATCAGCGCTCACCGCCCCAGCCACGCCCTGCTGGCACTGGAAACCGCTGTACAACTCGCCCCTCGTGATGCCTGGATTCGCCATGACCTGGCAAATCTATATGAGAGTTTGGGCTTGCAGACCCTCAGTCGTCGTGTAATGGCAGAGGGTATTGCGCTGGTTCCGAACGACTCCGCCATGAACTATGCCTATGCTTTGGTACTGACTGCCCAGGAGCGGGAAATAGAAGCACTGCAGCGCTTGGCCCGTATTCCCCCGTCAGCACGTTCCAGCGCCATGAATGAACTGGAAACGCGTGCCTGGATCAAGTTGCGCATCCGTCAGGCCACTAAGCTCCAAGCTGGCGGCAGGAAAGACGAAGCGATCCGAATGCTGCTCCTTGCCGAACAACATGCCGCAGACAACAATCCGAGTGCAATCGAACAAGTGTCAGAAGGCTGGTTTAGCCTAGAACAACCGGCTCGCGGCCTTACCCTGATGAAACGACACCTGATTAACGCGAGATCAGCAACGATGGACAGCCAGCTTTATTATGCCTCGTTGCTCAATCGAGCAAAACAAGATGACACACTGAACATTTTCCTGCCAGAACTACAGCAACGTCCCGACTGGAATGACAAGCAACGGGAGACTATGCTGGCAATTGAAACTGACCTTACTGCCCGGCAAATCGAGCAGCTGCTACAGCGTGGCCAAATAGCTCAAGCTCAAACTCTCGCTGCCCGGGCAGTCGTTGCAGGGCGAGCAGGCGACATTTCGACGCTGAAAGCCCAGGCTCGCCTGTTACTGGAGGCTAACGACTGGAAAGCCGCCCTGCTGATCTTGCAGGCGATACTGGACAAACATCCGGACGACTTGGAGTCACGTCTAAATCTCGCACAAGCTCACGCCCAGGCAGGAAAAAAGCAGGCTGCTCAAGAGGTGATCGATCAACTGCTGCCTCGTTTGCGTGAGAATGATGTGGACACCAAATTGTCCATTACCCGACTGGAAACTCGCCTTGGAAATATGGATCGAGCTAGAAAGATAGTGACGAAACTCCTCACCAGCAACCCCGATAATCCAGATGTTTTGATTCAGGCAGGTCGTATCGAACGCAGTGACCGACGGTACTCTGCTGCCTTGGCTTATTTCCGCCAAGCACTGATCCTGGAAAGGCGCACTCCAGGCGCGGTAACAACCGTCGAATCAGTGCCTCTACTCGAGCTGGATCCCAAGCATCCAATGATCGGCCTAGCACCACAACCTGGTTACGCCATAGGGTATCCCAATGCAGTTAAGAATACAGACATCGCTGACAACCAAAAATCTACACCAGAGCTAGGGAAAATAGCTTTAATTCGCCCTCCCACCAGAGCAGAGGAGGAAATTACCCGTATTGAGGCCAGGCGAGATCCCCGCATTGAAATAGGGTTCGAAAAGCTCAGCAGGAACTCTTCAAACGGCACATCCACCTATCACGGAACGGAGACTCCAATAGTCGGGTGGTGGCCGGTGGGCTATAATGGACACGGTTTTGTCCACGTGGATCGGGTCAGTGTCAATGCAGGCCAGCTCACCCAAGACGATGCTCCTCTCTTCGGCAAGCTGGGTGTAAGGCCTTCTTCTCTCCCCCCTCCATTTGCGCAAAAAGCAGATGGCACCTCGGTCGGTGTGGGTTATGAGGGTGAGGCATTACGCTGGGATTTGGGCATGATCGGTATCGGTTTTCCAGTTCAGAATATGGTCGGGGGCATTCGCAAAGGCTGGGAAGTAAACAAAGTGGACTACGCCCTTGAAATTTTCAGGCGCCCCCAAACTAACAGCCTGCTTTCCTATGCCGGCACGCGCGACCCCGCTACAGGTGAAATCTGGGGGGGTATCGCCTATACCGGGGTTGGCGGTCGGGTGGCTCACACTTTTGGTCAATTTAATACTTTCGCCAGCGCCGAATATGGCCTATTGCGGGGCAAGAATGTACTCGATAACAATCGTCTCGCCCTGCGCATCGGTATAGACAAAGACGTGCTGCGCCAGGAAGATAAGTGGGTCAATCTGGGACTAACCCTGACCCACTGGCGCTACAAAGAAAACGAATCCTTCTACACTTTTGGTCATGGCGGTTACTACAGCCCGCAAAGCTACACTTCAGTGAACCTGCCAGTAGAGTGGGCAGGCCGTAGCGGGAAGCTTTCTTATTTGGTGCGAGGTTCAACCTCCTTCGCCTGGACCAATGAGAAACGTATGCCTTATTACCCAACAAACAGCGCGTTGCAAAGCGATGCTATTAATATTGGCAATAACATTGACGCTGGGTTTTACCCCGGAGGTGACGGCGGTGGGAAAGGCTATTCCCTGCGGCTGGCAACCGAATACCAGATTACGCCTCACCTGGCTATTGGTGGATACCACAACATGGATCGCACAGCTTTCTATACTCCAAACTTAACTTTCGTCTATCTGCGCTACCTGTTTAAGGCTCATTCAGAACCAGTACGCTTCCCGCCGATAACGGCCAGGCCTTACTCCCGCTTCTGATTCACAGCCCAGGCTGATAATCGATCCATGTGCCCTCAGAGCGCATCAGGTAACCGTTGTCACGCCCAATAACAACGATATCCTCGTTTTCGCTCACGAAAGGTGTACCCGGCAGATTTTGTACCCGCTCCGCCAGCGGTTTGCCGCCCGTTCCGGCAAAAGGACTGTCCGCGATAAAGTCGGCAAGAAGTGTGCTAATCGCAAAGTAACTTACTGACTTATCCACCTGCAAGGGTTGATGTGGTGCATCCCCGGATTTGCCCTTGAAGCCTACCAGTTTGATGGCGGCGGGCACCAGTGTGATCTTGGGATTGGGAATTTCACGCATACCGGATATCTGCACCTTGTCTCCCCGCAAAGCAGCACCATGTTCCGGCACTAAAATCACCACCACCGGCCTTCCTTTGCCCTCCAGGAAAGTAATGAAACGATCAAAATCTGACATTAATTTATCCAGTCGCGGTTTGAAAGTTTCAAGACTAGAGCGTGACTTAACCCCAGAAACACGGTTTCCATCATGCAAGGCAATAGTGTTGTAATACAAGACTCGAGGCCGAACTGATGGCGGCTGGCGTGTCCACCACTCCGAGAGTAGCGGGAAATCCTCATAAATAGGAGTATCGTCAAAACTGTGCATCACTACGGGTGCGAAGCGATTGTCATCCAGTTTTACCCCGATACCGGATGGCTCTTGTACCATACCTGCAAATTGGTCGAAGTGTCCATCATGGTTAAGCAAGCCCCGCACTTCAAAGCCGGCAGCCTCAAAATTACGGAAAAGATTGCATTGGGACGCATCCACTTCATACAGCTTGCGGTGCGGAAGCTGACCGCAATTACTGTGAAACAAACGTAAAGCACCTGGGCCACTATAGCTGGCGGCAGTATTAAAACGACGAAACACTACGTCAAAATGATTTAACAGGGTCGAGTTGTTTTCGCCCACATAATCCATATCGTCCCATGAAAGAGAACAGACATGCAGGAACACCACATCAAAGGGCGCAGCAGAATCTGCAATAGCTGGAAAGCTCACCCGTTTGCCCTGTTCGACGGCGTAAAAAGTTTCCAACTGGGCGGTCGGCTCCTGCTTAGGCAAAACCGTAGCGCTTCCATTCACTAACGTCGGGTGAGGAGCAACGACCGAGACAGCATTGCCACCCTGCAGACTAGCAAAGGGCGCGCTCAGGATGCCAAGAAAAGCCAGAGTGGCAAAACGTAGACGGCGACGCAACAGCAAATAAACTACTAGCAGGAGACCCAGAACAGCAATCACCCAGATATTCACAAAGCGGCCCAGGAGTTCAAGCAAATAATCGCTACCAAACCCTGTTAAAGCTTGCTTCTGGGACAGCACGCGCGAAATCGGTGGCAACCAGGAATCATGGTACAGCAACGCCAGCCCCACTGGAATGGCCAGCATCGCACGAATCAGGCGATGCCGAGTAGACGCCAGGGGCAGCACGAGTACAATGGCGAAGGCCAGATTAGGAAGCCAGTGAAAGCCAATAAATCCACTGTAAAACAAGCCTAGCTTGGCAATAAAGTAAATACTCCAGTAACCCATGAGTGCTATAGACTCCCAAAATTTATACGACCTGCAACCATTAAATCATTTGTCTCCCAAGCCAACCCTGAACTGACTGACGCTGCCTTGCCAAACCTTTGCCCAGGTTTCGCCACAGACTACGGTAACCTTTAAATCCGAAGATGGCGATTTCTTTGAAGCTCTGTAGTGGGCGATCCGCGCCCTGCTCGTCCGACCAATTGCTCCAGGCATCGGCTCGAGCAAAAGTACACCGAACCAGATTTGCTTCCTGCTCTATGCTCAAATTGTCGAACTGAACACCAAGCTTTTTGCCATGACTGGCAATTACCCTTGCTGGAAAGGCGAATTCCACCTCGCCATGCCAAAGTGAAACCCAAACCCGTTCTTTCACCGGCAATGCTAATTCGCGATCAAGCAATAGACCAAGGCCAGTCATGGAATAGTCTTCGGTGCGACACATTTTGGTACTCCCATCCGTAAAATGCAGTGCCACCAGCAAATTGGCAGATACTCGGTGGGATACTCGCACCTGTCTGGCTTCAGTGGCGACGCCAATAGCTGCACCCAATATCAGGAGGTTGTAAATTGTCCAGGTCAGGTTGAGCAACACCGTGCCCATTTCAAAAGTGTTCCAGAAAAAAAGCCGTCCCAGACCGATGGTCAACCCGACAATATTAAGGACAGCTAGCACAATATACGGCTTGGAAATAGCCCAGTCGAAGAAAGAGTGCTCGATCAAGCCTCCTTTAGCTGTGACATTGAATTTTCCGGCTTTCGGATTGAAGATGGCGACAGCTGTGGGCAGGATGATGTACCAAGCCAAAACTGATTCATATACCTCAGCCCAGAACGAGTGCCGATGTGATCCCTGGATATGTGCATTAGCCAGATTGGCCTGCAACATATGGGGCAACACATAAAGAGCGAGCATAGCGGCCGCCGCGCTGATTATATGAACTTCAAAATAAAGATAGGTCAGAGGGGCCGTCAGAAAAATAAGACGCGGAATGCCGTAGAAAAAATGCAGCATCGCGTTGCTGTAGCAGATGCGTTGAAAGAAGCTCAGCCCCTTACCCAGGAATGGATTGTCGATTCTGAAAATCTGCGCCATACCCCGTGCCCAGCGAATACGCTGCCCGATGTGGCTAGAGAGGCTTTCGGTAGCCAGCCCTGCTGCCAGGGGAATATTAATATAGGCGGTGGTGTAACCAAGCCGGTGAAGTTTCAGGGCGGTGTGAGCATCTTCGGTCACCGTTTCCACGGCAACCCCTCCCACCTCTTCGAGTGGCCCTCTACGCAACACCGCACAAGAGCCACAAAAAAAGGTGGCATTCCAGAAATCATTGCCGTCCTGGATCAAGCCATAGAACAAGGCGCCTTCGTTGGGGACACGACGGAAAGTGCCGAGATTACGCTCAAAGGTGTCAGGAGAAAAAAAGTGATGGGGCGTTTGCAGCATGGCGCAACGCTTATCCTTGAAAAACCAGCCCATTGTAGACCGCAGAAAGGAATTAGTAGGTAGATGGTCGCAGTCAAAAATAGCCACGTATTCACCGTGGGTCAATTTTAGTGCATGGTTCAGATTACCCGCCTTAGAATGGGCGTTGTCGGGTCGAATGATGTAGCCCACGCCAGCTTCCTTGGCAAAGCGGCGAAATTCATCCCGCCGCCCATCGTCAAGAATATAAATATTGAGCTTATCACTGGGCCAGTCTATCCCCTTAGCTGCAAGAACCGTCGGTTCCAACACCTTGAGCGGTTCGTTGTAGGTGGGAATGAAGACATCAACACTGGGCCACAAGGAAGTATCCAATGGCAGGCTCAAGGTGTGCCGCTTGAGCGGCCAGGCATTCTGAATATAGCCGAGCAGAAGAACCAGCCAAGTGTATATCTCCGCAAGGAGCAAACCGATGGCAAGAAAAGTCTCCCAGCCGGAATCCAACGGAATGGTCTGGGTCAATCGCCACCAGCCGTAACGACATGAAGCGAGCACTGAAAGGGCGATCAGTATCAGAGCGGGCAGATTACCGGGAATACGCCGTACAAACAGTGCAGCTCCCCACAAGCAAACAAGGAATAAAAACTGTCCAAACCAGGTAAAGGGAGTGGTGACTACCAGCCAGAAAAAGAATGTTGAAAACAGAACCAGTAACCACAGTAGCCAAGGTTTTCGAAAAGACGGTGTCTCCAGCCAGCCCTCCAAGCGGCGACCAACTGCCTCGTGGTTCACTGCCGGCAGAAAAGAAAGTAGCCGCTGCCAAAGCCAGCTCAGGGCTCGCACGCCTGCCAGTACAATCCACTCCACTGTTAAAAACAACAGGCCGATAGTGTCAACCGACAAGGTTAGAAAGGTACGCCAGAAAGAGGTTTCAGTACGCGCGGCGTGGCCCGAAGGAAAAACAAATAAATACAGCAACCACTGCCAGACACTACGCTTGTCAACCACACCCAGTTTCTCAGCTAGCCAGTCCAGCGGATCAAGGCGCGATCTAATCTCCGAATGAGCCAATTCAGTCAACTCATCAGCATGCGGCAACCAGAACAGTCGCTTCAGCCATAGGCTTGGTTGGTCTGGTTGAGACACACCTAAATGACGAGCAACCCAGAGGACAACAGGACGTATCAAACTTGCGCCCTTCCGTCGAGGCTGCTTGCGGGCCCAGCAAGTAGCCAGTTGAGCAGGCCGTTCAAATCATGAGCGACCAGAGAATCCGGACTTAAGCTTTGTAAGTTCGTTCGATTTGCGACAGCACGTGGAATCGCTTCATCCCGATGTACGGGATAAGGAGATAGTCGCATTTGTAAAGTCGACCGAAATCGTGCCAATAGATCACTTTGCAGCGCCCGAGTGCTATCCAAACTATTTACCACATAGATGAGCTGACTCCCTGGAGCGCACCGGGATAGCGTATTTTCCACCACTGGTAACAAAGCCAGGGAGCGAACATCTGGCGCCAGCACAGCAAGCACCAGATCCGCTGCAACTACAGCCTGGCGTGCATAGAGAGACGGCAGGCGGGGCGTATCCATTAATAGAAAAGCTCCTGACGGATAATCAACCTGAGCGATACATTTCTTGAGCCATTCGGGTTCTGCACGCAGATGTTGCTCAAAAGTGACCAGGCTAGCTTCATTAGCTCGGCCAAATGGCAAACAAGCCACTTCATTTGCATTGACAAGCGCACTCTTGCCAAACTCTTTCCTTGTTAAAAAATCTGGCAGCAGCCCGCTTAGACTAGCTTCATCACTACCGAGTAGAGTGGATAATAAATTTTGGGGATCAAAGTCCAAAGCCAGGGCCGCAATTTCGCGCTGGGCAAGTAAGGTGGCCAGGCTGGCCGTCAGGGTGGATCGACCTACCCCGCCTGCAGCTGAAACAATGGCAATCTTGAACATGAATCAGTCCCTCACAGCAGGCACCCGTTGGGTGTGACTTGGCTTATAGGGCACTATGCAACGCAAATGCCGACGCAAGAACAGGCGCCGTAGCAGCCGGTACTTCAGTACATAATAGGCAACTACAGCTAACAGTACGCCTGAAAGGAGAGATAAAATAAAATTTTTAAGCATTATCTAAAGAATTTGTTCAGACAAAGTAGAAAGCATGTCCGTCGTTGCACGCCGCGGCAGGGGAAAAGGTCGCATGGTACGGTGCTTGCCCACTGGGTGCTCAGTGGTTTCAACCAATGAAGACGGTGAAATCTGCCTCACCTGCTTCTGGAGGCCAGTTGTTGCGATCGAGCGCTTGATTTTGTCTTCCCGAATCGGCAAATCAAATTGCAGTACTGATGAATAATCGTACATAGGCGAGTTTTCGTTGTCTCGCCGCAACTGACCGATGGACTCCCAGATCAACTCTGGTGTCGGCTCAATAATATGGGAAGAAAACAGCTCCGTCACGGGCACGGAAAAAAAACGATCGAGAGTCGAATCCACATCCGACTCTCGACAAGCAAACAAAAACAGATAAATACTATTCTGATCAGCAGTAAAAATATCGCCAAGTCTTCTTGCCTGGCAAGCCTGAAGAGCATCCAGTTGTGCCACCCTGGAAAGAATGGGAAGGCGTACCAGGCTATGGCCCAGATCAATACGTTCTGAACGCTTGAGCATTGCCGCCACTTCGCGACAAAAGGTGGACGGCGATAGGTAGCCGGCAATCCGGTTCGGCTCAGCGGCCTGCACGGCAAGAAGATATTCATTCTCAACCGGGCGGCTGAATATCTGGTCAGACATGCCATTTATAACCTGCACTACGCGAGAGAATGGAATTTCCTTGTACACCATCAAGTTGGTCCCCAAATGCAGGAGCATCAACTCGTTGTTGTAACGAAGCTTATTGGTAGTCTCTCGCACAACAATTTTCAGGGAACGGGGGTGGGACGAGCGCATACGATGAACAAATCGCGATAGCACTTCAAACTCCTGGTCACCATCCGCATGCAACAGGATAGTAGCGGCGACCGCATTATCACAAACCGCTTCCATATCAGACAGATTACTTACCACTGTCCATTCTGCGGGCACACCTTTGACACCCGCCACGGTAGCTGCTGTCGCTATGACTCGCCCCTGGTCAGGCGCATAAAAAACCACCTGTTCTCTAGCATCCATTTCAGAGCCATCTAAACTCAGAGACTTATCCTGTGCAGACAATTTCAAGCCAAATTGCCGATGCACACTCTTACCCTGCCCCGCCCACCGTTCAACAGTTAACAAACCACCACCGCAATCCGCATCCAATACGGCGAGATTGGGCACAAGCTCCGGCAAGGCTCGCAGCAATGGCAAAAAACCGTGAGCTCCTTTAATATCTTTAATTATTAGCAGAATAGGCGCATGATGATCCGCTGCCCAAGCTTTCCAGGCTTGCCACTGTTTGATAAATAGATCTTGGTTCTGCCAATCAAAAATCGCCTGACCCTCCTGAACCAGCAAAGTGTGCTGCGCTGTCACGCCACAAACACCAATCTCATCAAAGAAGCGATTAGCACCCTGTCGTCCGATGATCTCGGCACAATCATCGGTCACACGGAAAAAAATAAGTACTCCAGGATTGCCTTTATCGGAGGTATCAAGACTGCGGGCAAACTGATCCATAAATTTCTGGCCAGACTCTCCCGATGCCAATATGGCCAACGGCCCTGCCTGTCTGAAATTGCGTGCTGACGAAAGTGCACAACACTGTCCTAGCGCCTCGTCCCGCACCAGCAAAACACTTGCCAGGCCGGCGCCGCAAAGGCCCACATCAGCAGGTAGACCAAGCACTCCCAGATGGGTCTGATTGATCGTGGCTTCCCTCAGAGTATTGTCTTTACGCAATAAGCGCATGATCGAAGACACAAATCGCCCGAGCATATTTATCATTACCTAAGAGACCACAAAATCATGGCCCAAATCAAAATGGCATTCATTAGTGCCAACAAAACGGCAGCGCTGCCCATGTCCTTTGCCCTCTTGGCCAATGGATGGATATCCAGTGATACCCGATCTACATTGGCTTCAATGGCCGAGTTAATCATTTCCACTACCAATACCAGCATAACGCTGGCCACCAACAACACCCGCTGGGTCACGTCCACCGGCACCATGAAGGCCACGGGCACAAGAACGATGGCGAGAATAACTTCCTGACGAAAAGCGGCCTCATCTTGCCATGCAAGTAGTAGTCCAGACAGGGAATAGCTCAGGGCATTCACCAGCCGGCGTAACCCGGAAGCTTTGTGAGGGTTCAGATTTGTCATGTTTACGAATTTCACACTGTAGATTCAATTTCGAAGTAAAACACTCGATAGTCTAATGCATCGTTTTTAATAGAATGATTATTTCCTCATTAATCTCGAGATAGAACCCGCTCACGATGTTGTTACACATAACACCAAGACTATATTGCATATTTGCAGAACATTGCACTTTACTAAGCTCATTCACCACACACTCAATCTGTCCAGCATTTGCCAATCATTAAGCACTGTCAACAAGTATAGACAAACAACCAATTAAGGGGACCGCTACAAATCACACGAACGCCATCCGTTTAAATTTTGCCTATTCATACCGACCGTATTTCTTGCGCATTTGATCTATCGTAGCTTCCTTAAAAAATTATCGGTCAATTTAATCAAAGCTTGAGACAACGTCTAGAGCAGACCATCACATAGATTAATCAGCATATCTAGTCCAAATATTCCATACATAAAGATGAAGCAAACTAGCATTCATGGCAACGGCAGATACCATTTCTCAGGAAATTGAATCACTCTACAGTAATCATCATGGTTGGCTGTGTGGGTGGTTGCGCAAAAAATTGGAGGCACACTGTGACGCGGTTGATTTTGCACACGACACTTTCCTGCGTATTCTTACGTCACGCGACCTATTTTGTATCCGCGAACCGCGCGCTTACCTCGCCACGGTTGCAGGCGGATTAGTCGCACATCATTATCGTCGGCGTGCCATTGAAACAGCCTATCTTGATGCACTGACCAGCTTGCCAGAACCGGAAACTCCTTCTCCAGAATACAGCGCTATTCTGTTGGAAACATTAATCGAGATTGATCAATTGCTCGACAATTTGCCCCTGAAAGCACGCCGAGCGTTCTTGCTGGCGCAACTCGAAGGTTTGACTTATGCGGAAATTGCTCAGCAATTGGGTGTGTCCGTCAGCATGATTAAACAATATATGCTGCGTGCTACACAGCAATGTTATTTTTCACTCTCGTTCTGAACTATGGCCACCAAGAATCCTATTGGTTCTGCTGCTATGCCTAAACAAGCGACTACTTTTGCGGAGGGTGGATTACCATTTAACCCCCGTATTGCCCAGCAAGCATCAGAATGGCTAGTCTTGCTAATTTCCGGTACTGCCACAGATAAAGATCGCCATGCATGGGAGAAGTGGCGCAACGCTGACCCAGAGCATGGTCGTGCTTGGCGCCACATTGAAAATATCAACCAGCGCCTTCAGTGCATACCAACTGATATTGTCTTCAAAACATTGGCTCCCAATGTTCTGCAAGGTCGCCGTCGCTTAATTAAGGCACTAACTGTATTGCTCATGGCTAGTGGAACGGGCTTGCTCGTCCGACAGACAACACCTTGGCGTGAATGGACTGCCGACTATCGAACCGGCACCGGTGAGCAGCGTAAACTTACGTTGGTAGACGGCACGCTCATTGTGCTCAATACCATTAGCGCCATTGATGTGGATTACAGCGACACGATAAGATTAATACAGCTGCGCACTGGTGAAATGTTTATTACCACAGCTCGAGATAAGCCAGCAGCAACATTGATGCGACCCTTCGTTGTTGAAACCGCAGAAGGCACAGTGCGTGCACTCGGCACACGTTTCGTTGTACGACAAGAAGACGGCCGTAGCCATGTGGCCGTCTATGAAGGCGCGGTTGAAATTGCACCTTTCGATGCCAGCGATCAAAAGATCGTCGTGCCAGCCGGACAAGCACTTAGCTTTACCCGTCAAACCAGAGATACCTTTTTATCGGCTGATGAAAATTCTATCGCCTGGACCGAAGGCATGATCGTCGCCGAAAAAATACGCTTGGGCGACTTTATCGACAGCCTGCGCCGTTATCGAAATGGATACCTGATCTGCGATCCAGCAGCTGCGAATCTGCTCGTTTCCGGCGTTTTTCCATTGAAAAATACGGACAGCGTCTTGGCATCGCTCACTGATTCGCTGCCAGTCAGTATTCATTATCGAACCAGATTTTGGGTGACTGTGGTACACAAGTAACAAATCTCCCTCATAAAAAATTATTTTAAATAATTACTGTCCTTTTTTCAGTTTCAAGTGGCCTACCAAATAAGCCACTGCTAACAGCAGTGCACACGTTAGTAACACTTACAAAACTTGGAAAGAGGCAACAACGGGAATCCGGAAAAATCGAGGCAAGCAATACAACAATGTCAGGAACATATCAGTATTGACGCTCACACAGCGTTTACGCGCTATTCATACCATGTTTTATGGCTTAGCCACATTAGCCAGCATGACAATGGCAACACCATTCGCCTATGCAGCGGATACTGCGCAGATCCAGCCAGCACTCAAACACTATGACGTTCCTGCCGGACCGCTTGCTACCCGCTTAAATGACCTCGCCCGAACAGCGGGTGTGCTCTTGTCGCTCGATCCGGCACTCACTGAAGGCAAGCGTACCAATGGAATATCAGGTGACTATGCGCTTCCAGATGCATTTGCAAGATTATTGGCTGGTTCAGATGTTGAAGCAGTTGCGATTTCAGGTGGCCGGTACACCCTAAAAACCTTACCCGTTGTTCCGATGCAGCGGAGAGCTGAGCTCAATGCAACGACATTACCCGAAGTTAGGGTGTCGGCGGCAATGAACAATAAAGAAACTGCCTATGGCCCATTAACGGGTTATGTTGCCAAGCGTAGCGCTACGGCAACCAAGACCGACACCCCGATTATCGAAATACCGCAATCAATCTCCGTGATTACCCGTGACGAACTTGACGACCGCGGCGTTCAAGGGATGACGGAAGCATTACGATATATCCCTGGCGTAGTCGTCGACAATTTTGGATACGAACCCAGAGGCTTCGAGTATCTCCTTATGCGTGGCTTCAATAGAACCAATTCAGCCAATTTCCGGGACAGCCTACACCAGCTAACAGAAGGGCTGTTCTACTCGTCTTTATCTTAGCGAACCCTATGGAATTGAACGAATTGAGGTGATGCGCGGCCCAAGTTCTATTATGTTTAGCAAAGGCGATGCAGGGGTGGTTGTGAATCGTGTCAGCAAGCTTCCCAGCCGGGACGCCATGCGCGAGATCGAAGTGCGAGTCGGCAACTTTAACCACAAGCAAATCAATGCTGACCTGGGTGGAACACTCAATAAGGACGGGATACTGCTTTATCGCATTGTCGGCCTCGGGCTGGATACAGACACGCAAATCAAATACGCTAATGGAGAGCGCCCTTCCATTGAACGACAATATCTGGCACCTTCCTTGACATGGCACCCCTCAGCCGACACATCAATTACGCTACTTGCGGATATGCTAAAAAACACGACCGGAGCCTCTCCCTTTTATCTGGTTGCCCCAAATGGAGTATTAACCCGCACGATGGCCGCTGATCCTAGTTTTGTGAAATATAAACAGAATCAGGGTTCTATTGGCTACAAAGTCGAACACCATTTCAATGATACCTGGACGATCCGGCAAAATTTTCGTCATGCGCAAACTAGTGTCAAGGTGAAGGAGGTTAATGCAGTCGATTTCCTTGAGGACGGCCAGATACTACTCCGCTCCGCAACATCAACTAAAGAACGAGTTAAACAGACACTTATTGATACCCAGTTACAGGCTAAGTTACGTACCGGAACAGCGGAACACACTATGCTGTTCGGGGTCGGCGCCAACCGCGCCGATCTGACTCTCAACGCACTCACCAGTGATATAACCCCTACACTGAACGTATTTTCCCCTACATACAATCAGACGATACCCGATCCTGACATATTGGCCGCGAATAGAAAACAAAGGGTTCAGCAGCTTGGTTTCTACCTTCAGGATCAGGTTAAATTTAATCAGCGCTGGATTCTTACGTTGGGTGGACGTCAGGACAGGGTAAAAACTGTTCATAACGATGTCCCGCAGGGCATCGCAGAAACATCGAAACAAAATGCGTTTAGCGGCCGTACGGGGTTAACCTACCTCGCGTCCAATGGCTTGGCACCTTACATAAGCTACGCAGAATCTTTCGTACCCCAAGTCTCTTCAACATTTGACGGTAGACTTCTTGATCCAAGTCGCGGCCGGCAATATGAAATTGGAATTAAATATCAACCGAAAAACAGTAATAGTCTATATACAGCTGCAATATTTGACCTGACCAAAACGAATGTTGCAACGCCAGATCTGAATCCTGAACACCTGGTGCTTAATCCTTTTGCCAGCATTCAGACGGGGACAATTCGATCGCGCGGACTGGAACTGGAAGCGCGGACCGAACTTACCCGTAACCTGAACGCTATTGGAGCCTTCACTTACAACGATGTTGAAGTAACCAAAAGCAACGATGTTGATTTAGGTAAAGTTCCACCGCGGGTACCTAAAACAACGGCCTCACTCTGGCTGGACTATAAGCCGTCTGGACCCGCTTGGCAGGGATTTTGTTTCGGTAGCGGCGTTCGATATACCGATAGCCGCTTTAACGACCCTACCAATACCTCGTCCTTACCTTCGTTTACTTTGTTTGATGCGGGAGTTCGCTACGAATCAGGCCATTGGCGCTATGCCCTGAATGCCGCGAACCTGTTCAACAAAGAATACACCTCTACGAGAAATACCTTTACCCATTTTCTGGGCACACAGAGAGCTGTGATAGCTAGCGTGAAATATCGGTGGTAAATCAGATCCGTTCTCGAAAGGAAAGAATAAAGAGTTTCATAATCTGTTCAGAAACTTTTTATTTGATCTTTGAATATTTAAGGATGTCCTAATGCGCTCAGTCTTCGTTCATTTACATCGCTGGCTCGGCCTGATCATTGCTGGTTTTTTATTCATTTCCGGCATTACTGGCGCAATCATCTCCTGGGATCATGAACTTGACGAGTTACTGAATCCACACCTCACCGAGGTGCAAAGTCGGGGACAGGCAATCCCTCCACTGGAAATAGCCAGACGCATTGAAGCCGCCAATCCTCATGCGTGGGTTACTTTCATTCCTTTATTAACACAAGATGGCGAATCAGCAACCTTTGGTATTTCCCCTGTTAGCGCAAAGTAGTAATGTCCGCTTTCTCCCAAATAGAAACCTGATTAGTTACGTGCCTCAGTTGGGTGTAATTTTTTACGTACAGGCTCATGTGGTGAGCCACTGGTGGGCGAATAATAGGCGCATCTACCGAAGGAGATGCGTCATGGCAATGAACCGAGTTCAGTTTCAAAGGGTCTGTCGATGTCTGAGTTTCTGAAGCAGTACGGGAGGATAGAGCAATGTCACGCGGCGCTGTTGGCGTCGCGCTGGCCAGAGGGCTTTGTCTGCCCGCATTGCGGAGAAACCCATCACAGCACCTTCATCCACGACGGCAGGCAGCACTGGCAGTGCCAAGCGTGCCGCTACCAGACGATGGTCACTGCCGGTACGATCTTCCAAGCGACTAAGCTGCCGCTGACGCTCTGGTTTCTGGCGATGCACTTGCTGACCCAAGCGAAAAACAATGTTGCCGCGCTGGAACTCATGCGCCATCTGGGTGTGAGCTACAAGACCGCCTGGCTGATGAAACTCAAGCTGCTGCAAGTCATGACTGAGCGTGAATCCTCCCGCGTCCTCGAAGGGCGAGTCGAAATTGACGACTCCTACCTGGGCGGCGAGCGCCCGGGTAAGCGCGGTCGAGGTTCCGAAAACAAAGCCTCCTTCGTTGCGGCTGTGCAGACTACAGAGGACGGCAAGCCGGTCGTAGCCTGCTTCGTCCACATTCCGTTCACCAGGAAAGCCATCGAAGCTTGGACCCAGAAGGTGCTGGCGCCTTCCGCTCAAGTGCTGTCCGACGGATTGGGATGTTTTCGGGGTGTCGCTGCCAGCGGCGCTACGCACTCCGCCATTATTATGAACGGGGGCACGGGTCGGGAAGCGGCACAACACCCGGCATTCCGCGCCGTGAATACCGTGCTGGGCAACCTGAAAACAGCTATCAGTGGAACCTACCATGCTTTTGACTTCCGTCAATACGCAGACCGTTACCTGGCCGAGGTTCAGTACTGTTTTAACCGCCGCTTCGATCTTGGCACCATCCTCAAGCGCCTCGTTCGCGCTGCGGCGAGTACAACCCCATGCCCTGAAGCTGCCATTCGGGCGGCTGAGGCATGTAACTAATCAGGTTTATCTTTCAAAGCGGCAATAACTATGTAGTGCATTCTATGCTCCGTTGCTATTAGCAGATGCAATACACCATTCAATATTTTATTATTGATTGAGAAACGGAATTAATAACAGTGACGGATATATTGAAAATGGACAAACTCATGAGCCAACGAGAAGTGAAACAAGCACAGGTATTGGAGCTGTTGAAAGAGGATAAAATCAGCCAACAAGAGGCGTCGAAGCGACTGGGTATCACTACCCGCCAAGTGCGCCGCCTGACCAAACGTTATCAGACGGCGGGCTTGGTCAGCAAGAAGCGTGGTAGAGCCTCAAACCGGCGGCTGGATGAAGCCATTCGCGCTCAAGTCATTGATCTCATCGGGGCACGCACTACCGGGATGTCGTGCCGACACTGGCTTGCGAAAAACTTGCCGAGTTGCATGGCATTAAGCTCTCTGTCGAGAGTACGCGCCAGATGATGATCCAAGCGGGCTATTGGCGCCCCAAGAAAGGTGGCGCAGATTGCACGTTGCTGGTATTCATTGACGATGCCACCGGACGATTAACACAGTTGCGCTTTGCGCCGACCGAAACCACGCTGGGCTATATGCATGTGCTGCACGACCACATTCTGGCGCACGGACTGCCTGTGGCGCTCTACAGCGACAAACACAGCATCTTCCGCATCAACGCCAAAGAGGCCGATCCTGAGGCCGAAACACAATTTTCGCGGGCGGCACGGAATGTATTCACGCTCACAGCCCGCAAGCCAAAGGGCGTGTGGAGCGCGTTAATCAGACTTTACAAGACAGGCTGATCAAGGAAATGCGACTGGCGGGCATCAACGACATGGACAGCGCAAACACTTGGTTGCCAGGCTACATCAAGGACTTCAACAGGCGTTTTGCAGTCGTATCCAAAGACACGTTTGACGCGCATTTGGCCTATCCAGGCACACGGGCCTCCTTGCTGCGCACCCTGTCAGTTCATGTGGCAAAAACGCTTTCGAAAAACCTATCTTGCCCGCATGAAAACCAGCTGCTACAAGTCGCCACCACCGGGACAGGGCTGGGATTGCAGGGAGCACAAGGGTACGATACACGAGTACTTTGACGGAAGCCAAGAACTGCTCTGGAAGAAGCGCAAACTGACCTATGGCGTGATGGACAAACCGCAGCAACAGTCACCCGTAGCAGACGGAAAATCGGTCAATGCACAAATGGCTAAGCAGTGGCGCGACGCAACACGGGACACAAACCCGCACCGAATCATCCCTGGAGAAACAGGCCCGTCGGCAAGTCCGCCCACAACGGGCAACGCGCTACGACGTAGCAAAGAAAAAACAGGAAAACCGGACATTTCTACTTTGCACAAAACCGGACATTTCTATTTAGCGTTGACAGCTGCTCCTACTTCGATCTTGTCGAGATAGTCCGCCCACTGCTGCATGATGCCGCGCCGCTCTTCAAAGTAAGTGGTGCGGACGTATGCCGCCACAGTCTGATTCACAAGCGCGTGAGATAGCATCGCCTCCAATACTTCCCAGCGATGCCCCATATCACCCAGTATTGAGCGAGCAAGACCTCTAAAACCGTGTCCGGTCATCTTGCCTTTGTAGCCAATGGTTTCGATGATCTTCAACACGGTATTTTCGCTGATAACCCGCCCGGCACTGTTTTGATTTGGGAATACAAATTCTCCTTGCCCCGTAATTGGATACAGTTCACGCAGGATTGCCACGGCTTGTGCGCATAGCGGCACTACATGGGGATTGCGCTTGCCTTTTTACCCTTGCGACCTGTTTGTTCTTCTGGAATTACCCAGCATCCTGCATCAAGGTCAAAGTCCGCCCACTTGGAAAAGCGCACTTCACTGATACGGGTGGTGGTCAACATCAGCAGGCGCAATGCGGCTATGGCAATCGGTGAAACTTTGTCCAAGTCCCGATAAGCGGTGACTGCACGCAGAAACTCAGGTAATTCAGCAGTTGGTATGCAGGCGAAATGTTCCACCTTAGGGCGGTCTGCCAATGCCATGCGAATTTCCGCCGGGTTGTATTTAGCCCGCCCTATGGCGATTGCATACTTGAATACTGCGCCAATGGTTTGAAGCAAGCGATCCCTTGTCTCGAATGTACCGTTCGCCTCTACTGCCCGCATGATGCCAACTAATTCCATCGGCTCAATATCGGTAATAGGGCGATCACCTATAACGGGCAATGCGTACTTCTCCAAATTGCCTAGCCACTGTTTCGCGTGTCCCTCTGTCCACATCGGGGATTTAATCTTGTGAAATTCAGCGGCTAGAATTGAAAAGCTATTAGCGGAAACCTGCAATGCTTTTCGTTTTTCCTGCTTTGTCGCCTGCTTGATTGCGCTAGGATCAGCATCGTTCGCTAGTAGCTTGCGTGCCTGCTCGCGCCGATCCCGTGCATCCACTAGGCTCACCTCTGGATATACGCCTAACGACAAGGTTTTTTGCTTGCCACCAAAGCGATAGGCCATTTGCCAATACTTGCCGCCATTAGGGTGTATCAGCAAATACAGGCCGCTGCCGTCAGATAGCTTTTGCTGCTTATCCGTTGCCTTCTCTTTTTTAACCTCAAGCTCTGTTAGTGCCATGATCTCCACTCCTGCATGTTGGTAAATAAATTATCGTGTTGGTAAAAGAGTATTTTTTACCAACAAACAATGCAAGCTTGCGTGAGATTGGCTGCTACAGCCTGAGCGTAAAAAAACCCGCAAAAGCCATATGCCATGCGGATTTTAGAGATTATGTAAGACGGGATGATAACGAGTTCTGGCGGAAGCTGTGAGATTCGAACTCACGGAACATTGCTGTTCGGCAGTTTTCAAGACTGCTGGTTTAAACCACTCACCCAAGCTTCCAAATTTGAATACTAACCAAGCATGCGATTGTGCTACAGCCTAACTAAACAACGCATGTTGAAGTTACGCACACCTACAAGTGGGCGCATGATACCTGAAATCCTTTACTAATTTAAAGTCACTTTTCAACTATTACACATTAATCAATACAAACATTGCAACTTTTCTCCTGCTTCGATACTCTTACGTATGTTGTTAATACATCTTCTGGAGAAAATACCATGCAATACCAAACCATTTCGCAACCAGGCACGCTAGGGCTGGAACAAAACAAAGTCCTGCGCAACACTTACATGATGCTGGCTCTCACCATGGCGCCTACTATCATGGGAGCCTTTATCGGCGCATCTACTAACTTCTCGTTCATGGCGCAGAATCCCATCATGGCTCCGCTGCTGATGTTCGCCGTAATGATAGGTATGCTATTCGCTGTCTCTGCGTTGCGCAACAGCGTATGGGGCATTGCCATGCTGCTGGGCTTCACTTTTGTTGCAGGTGTTTTCCTTGGGCCAATTCTGCAACATGCCCTGCATCTGCGAAATGGCACGCAACTTGTAGGCATGGCTGCTGGTGGAACTGGACTGATTTTCTTTAGCTTGGCGACCATCGCTTCTGTTACCAAAAAAGATTTCAGCTTTATGGGGAAATTTCTGTTCATTGGCTTAGTTTTGCTGGTAGTCGCTTCACTGGCCAATATCTTTTTTGCCATTCCAGCTTTATCGCTAACCATCTCGGCTATTGCCGTGATGCTCTTCTCGGCTTACATTCTTTACGATATTAGCCAGATCATACATGGCGGTGAAACTAACTATGTAATGGCAACCATGTCGCTGTACTTAAATATTTATAATATTTTCGTCAACCTGCTAAGTCTGCTGATGGCCTTTACTGGTGAACGTGATTAAAGCCAATGACCTTAACTCGAAAAAGGCGGCGCAAGCCGCTTTTTTTATGCACCCGGCAGGGCGCACTTACTTGAGGTGAAAATCCTCTTCAATTTTTCTGAATGAAGCAGATATCATGACACAGCATTTCATGGCTTATTGTCATGCCAGAAGCATTTGGAGCTTGGGTTGTGTTCTTGTTTTAGGTTAGAATTCATTCCATTTTGTAATCTAGGTATAGGAATCCGTGGCATTAATTGTTCAGAAATATGGTGGGACTTCGGTGGGCAGTCCGGAACGCATTAAAAATGTAGTGCGTCGCGTAGCAAAATACAAAGCACTCGGACATCAATTGGTCGTTGTGGTTTCCGCTATGAGTGGTGAGACCAATCGACTTATCGGGTTGGCGAAAGAAATGCAAGCTCAGCCTGACCCACGTGAGCTTGATATGGTGGTTTCTACCGGCGAGCAGGTGACCGTTGGATTATTGTCGATGGGGCTGATTCAAGAAGGACTGAAGGCTAGAAGCTATACGGGGGCGCAAGTCAAGATTATCACCGACAGCGCATTCACCAAAGCACGTATTCTTAGTATAGACGAGCAAAACATTCGCGCCGATTTAGCTAACGGGTACGTGGTTGTAGTGGCTGGATTTCAAGGCGTAGACAAAGAGGGGAACATTACCACCTTGGGACGGGGCGGCTCCGATACTACTGGAGTGGCTATTGCCGCAGCACTTCACGCCGACGAATGCCAAATTTATACCGATGTTGATGGCGTATACACGACCGATCCTCGCGTGGTGCCGGAAGCACGCCGCCTCAAGACCATTACCTTCGAGGAGATGCTAGAAATGGCCAGCCTCGGCTCCAAGGTATTGCAGATTCGCGCGGTAGAATTTGCCGGGAAATACAAGGTTAAGTTGCGCGTGCTTTCAAGCTTCGAGGAAGAAGGCGATGGTACGTTAATTACTTTTGAGGAAGACGATAAGATGGAACAGGCGATTATTTCAGGTATAGCCTTCAACCGTGACGAAGCCAAAATCACCGTTCGGGGTGTACCGGATAAACCGGGCATTGCTTACCAGATACTAGGGCCCATAAGTGAGGCCAATGTTGACGTGGACATGATCATTCAGAACGTCGGTGTGGATGATTCCACCGATTTTTCCTTTACCGTGCATCGCAATGAATTCGATAAGGCGATGGATATTCTAAAAAACAAAGTACAAAATCACATTGGTGCACGAAATGTAGTGGGTGACAATAAAACTGCCAAAGTATCGGTAGTTGGAGTTGGAATGCGTTCACACGTCGGTATCGCCAGCAAAATGTTTCGTACTTTAGCGGAAGAGGGAATTAATATTCAGATGATTTCCACTTCGGAAATTAAAATCTCTGTTGTTATTGATGAAAAATACTTGGAGCTAGCTGTGCGTGTGCTTCATAAAGCATTCGATTTGGACTTGGAGTCCGCATAACCGCGAGTGTGTCTGTTGTAATGAATTGATATCTACTTCCTGATTAGTCGGGCATTGTGCCGACCATACAGGTATGGTCTACCCTCGCGGGGGCAACACTGCTTAGGACGGGCGCTCGATATGATCGGATTCCTCAATTGTTATCAGGTTATCTTGCGAATGAAACAAAGGTTGGATGTGACAACATCGCCACGGCTAGTCTTCCCGCTTGACGAAAAAATAGTGTCCGAAATTTTCCACAGAAATTAGCTTTAGGATCAGTAAACCTTCATGCTATTAGTAGCGAATATATGACCGGAATAAACGAATTATTACGGGCACAACCAACATTTTTACCTTGCTTTTTAACATATCTGTGCTGAAGGCAAGATTCTTCTTTAATATATTTCTCAATGACCCTCGCGATCCTGCCAGGGCTGCAATTAATACTATGCCAATAAGATAGGGATGCTGCGTTAAAAGTTTAAAAGTATGGCTCCGTGGAAATGCTCCCGAATTACCAGATAAAGCCGTTGAAGTTTCAGTAGTAGAAAATTGCTGAATAAAATTATTTCGATAGTTGCGCCGATTTTCCTCCATCCGATCCAAGAGAATTTTTTTTTGTTCTTCGAGAGGCAATGACATTGTCATATCGTATCCTTTACCAGCTGTGCATCTTTCTCTAATTCGGTGCGTAACGTTTCAAATGGAGATATCGGACGTGTTCTATTCTGGCTTACCAGAAAAACCCCACAGGCTGAGAATGCATATAAAGCCACAACACTCCATGCGGATGCCACACGGTATGGGGTCTCCCAGTAACTAACGATAATAGCCACACCTAAAAAAATCAGGCTTAACAATGCCAACAAAAACAACACAACATAACTAATTATCTGGGCGCTAAAGTAATGCCATTGGATCTTCATTAAGATCGGCACCAATTCCATATAATCGCCCATACGATGACGCGCAATTATGCCAAGTTGTTTAGCTTTTTTGATTTTTTCAAACATGACATTTATCTCGACTTAAGAATTTAAGTGCTCTGCAGGGAATCAAATTAGCGCCTTGAAATTAGCGCCTTGAAATTAACAGGCCAAGTAAAAAACCAATTGCAGCTGCATATCCCACTGCTTGCAGAGGGTTTTCTTTTACATATCCTCTGGAGCAATCGACTCCATCATTAAAATGCTTGCGCGCATCGGCGGCCACAATTTTCGCAACTTCCTTTGCAGATGCCATTTTTGTCATCAACTTTTCCTTAGCCTCTTCTACATCAAGATCAGATAAGCTAGGTATACGAGAAATCAAATCATCTAAATCGGCCCGCAGATTGGACATTTCGCTACTGGCGGCTGCCCCTACTTGCTTTCCAGCGGATTTCGTAGCGTCCACAACATTGCCTACAGCCGTTCCAGTCCGTTGAGCCATATTTTCTGCGGCTGCCACTGCACCTTCTACTTTATTTGAAATTGTATTCTGCATAGCTAACTCCTTGATAGTTTATTAGTGATGAAATTTATGACAAAAAAGCCGAGGTTAAGTATCTTACATTTATTAATTTCGGTCTGTTCGCTGGCACACATATATTCAATGCTAACTGGAAATATGTAGTACATCCACATACATGTGTTCTGGAACAGCCACCAATATTACATAAGAATTTATGAGTATAAAAAATTATTCTTGTTGTTTATTTTGTACTTATCACATAACTCTACAATATCCACATGAACTATTCATGCCTGGCAATTTCTTCCAGCCGAATTCTTCGTTCGGACAATTCCTGTAATAACTGTTCCGCCAAGTCGCCCATCGGATCGCCACCTCTCAATTCAGCTCTTTCAATTGTGGCTTTAAATTTATAAATATCCGATTGTCTTTTTTCTTGCAATTCTTGCTGAATTTCATCCATGCGACGGCGTAATTGTCCTGTACGACGAATGATTTTCAAGATTCTTAATTCCACGCCCTGATCAGCAATTAACTCGGGATCCTCAATTTCTTCCTGTATCGCAGGATCCTGAATGAATTCCAGCACCAGTTTTTCAATGGCCTGCTGGTCACCACGCTCATAGGCAAGGTTCACCTTGATCATCAATCCATGTCGACGCAAGCGCTCGGGTTCCGTGGTGGCGCGGTCGGGGTGCATCATCATGGCGGCGCGCCGGAATGCCTGCTTAAGTTGCGGCGTAATAACCAGTGGCGGAGGAGGTTGAGCCTCTATCAAACCCGCTTCTTCGGCTGACTTTCTAGCCTGCTCTTGCGCTGCTTGTGCATGGACTTGAGCAACTGCATCATCCGGAGATAAACCGGCCTGTGCATTAGCAATTTGCGCGTCCAGTTCATCTAACTGAGCGTAGAATCTTCCAACCATTTCATAATAACGGCGCTGGAACTGTGCTGTTTCTGTTTTGGCTGTTTCCAGTTCCAATTCAGCCGAAATAACTTGCTCCGCAAGCTTAGCCTGATCGCTCACCAAACGGGTAAGCTCCTGATCTAAAGTGGGCTTCATTCAGGTGTTTTCCAACTGAGAGTAAATTCGTTAAGTTGCTCCCACGCGGCGAGATCGATTTTCTCTCTAGTACCGATCCCTAATTCTTTCAATTGCTCCAACGCTCTAGTTTCACCTTGCTGCCCGGCCTTGCGATACCAAGACGCAGCCTGCTGTTCATCCCGTGTAACACCCTGGCCTTTGCTGTACATTAATCCCAGATTGAATTGCGCTTCTGCGTGCCCTTGCTCTGCAGCTTTGCCGTACCACAATACCGCCTGCTGATCATCCTGTATAACGCCCTGGCCATTGCCGTACATAATTGCTAGCGTGTATTGCGCGCACATATCTCCCTGCTCTGCAGCCTTTAGAAACCAAAATACCGCCTGCTGATCGTCTTGGGTAACCCCCAACCCATTGTTGTACAAGAAACCCAGATTTAATTGAGCCATAACATGCTTTTGTTCTGCGGCTTTCCCATACCAGAATGCGGCCTGTTGATAATCCTGTGTAACGCCTTGACCTTTCTCATACAAGAATCCTAGATTAAATTGTGCCTCCGCATGCCCCTGTTCTGCGGCTTTGTCATACCAGAATGCAGCCTGTTGATAATCCTGAAGCACGCCCCGCCCTTTACTGAACGTGGCTCCCATTGCATATTGGGCTCGCACATGCCCCTGCTTAGCGGCCTTGAGGCACCAAAACGCGGCCTGCTGATAATCCTGTATAACGCCTTGACCTTTGCTGTACATAGTGCTTAGTTCGTATTGCGCACGCGCATGTCCCTGCTCTGCCGCCTTCATATACCAAAATTTGGCCTGTTCGTGATCTTGCTCGGCCAATTGACCGCTGTTGTACATCGCTGCCAAATTGAATTGCGCTCGCGCAAATCCCTGCTCGGCGGCTTTGCGATACCAGGGCAAAGCAAGTTCGTAGTTCTGTGTGATACCTTGACCTTTCTCGTACATATATCCGAGAGATTGTTGCGCCCATGCATTTCCTTGCTCTGCACCCATACGGTACCAAAACATAGCCTGCTCATAATCCTGTACAACCCCTTGTCCGTTGTAGTACATCGTACCTAGAGCATATTGTGCTCGCGTATGTCTTTGTTCTGCAGCCTTGCGATACCATAGTCTTGCCTGCTGATAATCCTGACTAACCCCCTGCCCGTTGTAATACATTGCCCCCAGATTATATTGCGCCTGCTCCAGTTTCCCTTCTGCCGCCTTCTGATACCAATAGAGCGCCTGCCCGTAGTCTGTACTGACCACTTCGCCGAGCCAATATAGCCTTCCCAAGTCATTCCATATTTCAGGGTCATCTTGTTTTTGGTTGGCTATACACCAGTCGAAAGCCAGCCTTGCGTAATGCTGGGCGTGTTCCTTGTGTACAGGAAAGCTCCGCCCACCATTGTGGAGAAGCGATAAGGGGAAATAGGCTTTGCCATATTGCTTATCCGCCAATTGCTTGAAGGCATCCAAGGCATCTTTCAAATTGTCGAGGTCACTGCGTGTCCAGACGATACCAAAGCCTGATTTATCGCCCAACTCAGTAATATGGTTATAGACATCCCGTGCTTGGCGATAAAACGCGTCGAGGTCTTCTGCCAGTGAGGGATCTTTACTACTCATAACTGCCGCCATCCCTCGCGCAACAAGACCGCCGCGTTGCTCCATATGCACCACAACTTCCTGAGTGAATACCTTGGCTGGAAGATTTTTTCGTTCGGTCATAAGCCTTTACTCATCTAGTATGTACGCTTTTAATACGTGGATTGATTACTTTCGATTTTCGCTCTGTGTTATGCAATAACCTCATGAATAATTATTCTTAATATATATGGCTTCTGGCCAGGATTGACTCATAAAAATCATGAAGGTTTATATTCATCAACAAGAATCACTTGTGATAATTATTGATGTAAATATGTAATATCCATTTTGAATGGCTATATGTGACTATTGATAAAACTCAATTTTTCCTGTGTGAGTGTCATACATGCCGCCCACAATTGCTATCTGATATTTTTCCAGCATCTCTCGTAAAACTTCACTTCGATGTTTAATGTTGGCAATTGTCAGGAATATATTAGTCATGGCAACCTTCTCTACAAATTCTGAGTTTTTAGAATTGCGATCGGTTGTTGGCTCGCGAACACGTGCTACTGCTAGCTTAAGTTTGTTAACTAAAGCGGTAAAGCTACCAAACTTGATATCGTCGCATGCAGCCATAATCGCGCCGCAACCGCTATGCCCTAATACAACGATTATTTTCGCTCCGGCGACTTTGCACGCAAACTCCATGCTGCCAAGAATATCTTCGTTAACGATATTTCCTGCTATCCGAATGCTGAAAAGATCCCCTAAACCTTGATCAAAAATAAGTTCAGCCGATGTCCGGGAATCGATGCAACTCAGAACCACTGCAAAAGGGAACTGCCCTTCTGAAGCATCTTTTAATTGCCCTAATAGATCGCGGTTGACAGTACGATTTTGTGCAAAACGTTCATTTCCCTCTTTAAGAATTTGAAATGCCATCTCCGGCGTAAGAGATGCTTGAGTTTCTTTGGTATGCGTTCTCATTATGATTTCCTCTAAATAAACATCCTGCTGAGCTTTTACTCGATGAAAACACACTACATTACAATGCGTGGCGTGTTAATTCAATTTTTAACTATTAATTAATCCGATCAGTGAAATTTGAAGTTTTCATGCTGCACATTTTACGCGAGGATCGTGGAAATTTTTTGACGCCCTCAAGTAGTTGCTCCAATGTTTGCATTTTCTCTATTACTGCGGCTTTCATTCTTGATCCGCTTTTGCGGGGTTTAATTCAGTATTCATTGCTTCATTTGACACTTCGGCTCAAGTTTAACAAAATATTAACGTCCATTTTCGTTCAGCTTACCTCAGTATCAATGATCACAATATGGCCAAAGCAGATAAAAAAACTAGCAATTCATCTTTGTATCGTTTGGTTAAAGACTGCAATATTTCGGCCTCCATTAGAGATTAACTGTGCCTTATCCATTTTTGTTCCGACTCGTCCGGCTTTGGTACACCTAAAGTAACGACAACATGACGTATCAGTCAACGAAGAGTAAAATACACCTTTAGATAGATAGTTAATTACGAATGTCCATTCAGTGGTTTCCCGGTCACATGGTCTCGGCACGCAAAAAAGCAGCCGAAACCATGGAGCGTATCGATATGATAATAGAAGTGCTGGACGCACGCGTGCCGGAAGCAGGCAGCAATCCTGTCATTAAAGAGCTGCGCTTGCATCGGCAAAGGCCCTGCCTGAAAATTCTTAATAAAGCCGATCTGGCGGATCCGGCTGTTACTACAGCTTGGCTCAGCTTCTACAATGAGCAAAAAGGAATTAAGGCCGTAGCGCTATCCTGCAAAAAACCGGGCGATGTCGCAAAAATTCCCGGTTTGTGCGAGATGCTTGCCCCACATCGTGATAACAGGCTTAAGCCATTGCGCATGATGATCATGGGCATCCCCAATGTAGGCAAATCCACACTGATCAATGCGCTGCTAAAGCGTCGGGTAGCAGCGGTAGGCGACGAGCCGGCAGTGACCAAAAATCAACAGGGATTTGACCTGAATGAACGGATGACGCTGATCGATACGCCGGGACTAATGTGGCCCAAGATTGAGTATGACAGCGATGGCCTGATGCTGGCCGCAAGCCACGCGGTAGGACGAAATGCCATAATAGACGAAGAAGTGGCTAGCTTTCTGGGCGATATTCTTCTAGCCTACTACCCCAACCTGCTTGCAAACCGTTACGGATTCTCCGTTGAAGGTCTGGATGGTGTAGGCACTATCGCAGCAGTCGCAAAGCGACGCGGTTATCTGCTCAAAGGCGGTGTTCCAGACCTGGAGAAAGCTGCTCTCATGCTGCTACAAGATTACCGCACCGGAGCACTTGGACGCATTAGCCTGGAAACACCAAAAAGCCGCGATATAATGTTAGCCCAACAAGCATTTATTAAAGCAAAGGAACAAACTTCAAATATAACCAATTCATGCTAATAGCAATCCCGAAAATTCCTTTGCCCCGTGATGCTGCCGTGGAAAGCTGGCCCTACCAATAATTGAATCTCCTTTTCCCGCTCGGCTGCATCAACATAGTTTTATTTCTATAGGTCACTACCAGTGCAGTTAAACAAACTTTACTTATTCATTTTTTCTGCTTGCATTGCGCTTTCCGCAATGTCTGCGGTTCATGCGGAGGAGAAAGTTTTTTTGAATAGCGCGCTCGATGCCTTACAAGCAGATTCCATACCAGAGCCATCCACAGCTTCCGCTGACCCCGATCTGATACTCACCGTCGATCCTAACCTTTCTCAAAACGACTTATGGCAACGCATCCGTAATGGTTACGCGTTGCGCCAATTGGATAGCCCACTGGTGGCGAGCCACGAGCAATGGTACGCAAAACGCCCGGACTATATGCAACGAATGACCGAGCGCGGGCAGCGCTATCTCCACTTTATTGTGGAAGAAGTGGAGCGGCGCGGAATGCCATCGGAAATCGCACTGCTACCCATGATCGAAAGCGCGTTTAATCCAAGAGGCTATTCCACCGCTAGCGCCTCTGGCATCTGGCAGTTCATCCCCTCTACTGGTAAGCATTTTGGCATGCAGCAGAATTGGTGGTATGACGGGCGGCGCAATATCATCAGCGCGACTCTCGGCGCGCTCGACTACCTGCAAAAGCTGCATGGCATGTTCGGCGATTGGGAATTGGCACTTGCCGCTTACAACTGGGGCGAAGGCGCAGTACAGCGAGCACTCGCACATAACCGCAAACTCGGTCTGCCGGAAAATTACGCCAGCCTGAAAATGCCATCCGAAACGCGCAACTATGTACCCAAGCTGCAAGCAATAAAAAATATTATCAGTGATCCAGCCAACTTCGGCCTGGCTCTACATCCTGTTCCGAATCAACCGTATTTCGTTGCTGTCAGTACATCAAACAATATTGACATGGAGCTTGCCGCAGGATTAGCAGACGTTACGCTGGATGAATTTCGCGCGCTGAATCCCGCCCATAACCGCCCGGTTATCCTGCAAGAAAATTCTGAGGTGCTATTGCTGCCCGTGGATAAGGTGGAAACTTTTCGCGCCAATCTGGCAAACAACAACTTGCCACTCGTATCCTGGCAGGCTTATAAGAGCAAGAAAGGTGAACACTTAAACGGACTTGCGACACGCTTCGGACTGTCTCCAGAAACACTTCGATCTATCAACAGCCTGTCAACGCAAACCAAGGTGAGTACCGGGCAGATGCTACTGGTACCCCTTAATGGCAAAAATACAGACAATGAATTCGAGGCGTTTAATACACACCCTGTCCTTGCCAACCAATTGCTTAAAAATGCTATTAGATACACGGTGCGCAAAGGCGACACTTTGAGCGCTATTTCTCGCCTCTACAAGGTAAGTGTGGAAAAGCTGCAAGAGTGGAATAACAACATAAAAACACTCAATCCCGGTCAACACATCTTCATCGTAAAACTCGACAAAACGCCTCGCTTATCTCGTGCCGATAAGAACCGCGGCAAACTTGGCATGGCCAGCAAAAAGACGAAGAAGTTTATGTACAAGACGCAACGCATTGCTCAATATCCTTAGGCTTTTCTTGCTTTACGCTGTACCTCTATTTTTTTGACAATTCAGTATGGGTGTTCTGCTCATATATAGTGCAAATTACATAACTTTTACTTCGCTGCAAGATAACAATGCACGCGGTGCGTGGTGGTAATTATGGTCTCACTTGGATAAACTTCGTGACATTCCGCCATGGCTTGTGCGCATCGTGTATGAAAGTGGCAGCCCTGCGGCGGATGGGAGGGAGAGGGCGTTTCACCAGGCAAACGAATAGTTTTCATCCCCTGACCATCTATTCTCGGCACTGCAGACAGCAAGGCCTGCGTGTAAGGGTGTTTAGGGGCATGCAATACTTCCCCTACCGTGCCACGCTCGACAATGCGTCCCAGATACATTACGTATACCTCGTGCGCGAGATATTCCACCACCGCCAGATTGTGCGAAATAAACAGGTAGCTTAATCTTAATTGCTGCTGCAATGATTTCAGCAAATTTAAGATTTGCGCTTGCACCGAAACATCCAGCGCGCTAGTCGGTTCGTCGCAAATCAGCAAATTCGGATTAACTGCCAACACCCGGGCAATAGCGATACGCTGCCGCTGCCCGCCGGAAAACTCATGCGGATATCGCCACTTAGAGGCTTTCTCCAACCCAACCTGTTCCAACAATTCATCTATGCGGCGTTGCCGCTCATCGCTATTTTTAGCAATAGACAGTGCATCCATGCCCTCCTGTAAAATCTCCGCTACGCGCATTTTTGGGTTTAAAGATGCATAAGGATCCTGAAATATCATTTGCATCCCGGCACGATGTTTGCGCAATTGTCCCGCATTAATGCCAATAAGTTCGTGGCCCGCAAAACGCACGCTGCCAGCGGTAGGTGTAATGAGTTGCAGCAGCGCCTTACCCACTGTGGTTTTACCGCAACCTGATTCACCTACCAGGGCCAGCGTACGCCCCTCTGGAATGTTCATTGATACCCCATCTACCGCTTTAACGTGACCGACTGTGCACTGTAATATACCTTTGCGGATGGGAAAATGGACTTGCAGGTTTTCCACTTGTAAAAGTGAAGTGCCCCTCCCTTCTTCCCCAATCTCTTCCGCACTTACGGTAGATGGGCCGGAGAAGAGGGAGGTTTTCAAGTTTAATTTCTCACTCCCCGTTTGCGATGTGTACAGATGGCATCTTACCCCCTGCCCGTTTTCCAGCTGCGTCCACTCCGGCACCTGCTCGTGGCATAGCGCCCACGCTTTATCGCAACGCGGAGCAAATCTGCAAGCTGCCAGTGGCGCACCCAATGGGGGTACATTGCCCGGAATGGCCGCTAATGGTTGCCCACTGCGTCCCGCATCCGGCAATGCGGCAAATAGTTTTTGCGTATAAGGATGAGCGGGGCGTGCGAACAATTGCTCACGCGACGCCTGCTCAATAATTTGTCCGGCATACATCACCCCAATCTGATGTGCCATTTGAGCGACGACGCCCAGATCATGGGTTATCAGCAACAACGCCATACCGGTTTCCTGCTGCGTATCGCGCAATAGTTTAAGCACCTGCGCTTGTATGGTCACGTCGAGAGCGGTAGTTGGTTCGTCTGCGATCAACAACTTGGGTTGCCCGGCCATTGCCATTGCAATCATCACGCGTTGTTTCATGCCACCGGAAAGCTGGAATGGATATTCAGACGCACGGCGAGGGGCATCAGAAATACCCACCTGTTCCAGCAATTCAACACAACGCGGGCGAACCTCTTTGCCACGCAGTTGCTGATGCAATGTCAATACCTCGGCAATCTGATCGCCGACCGTCATCACTGGGTTCAAACTCAACCCCGGTTCCTGAAAAATCATTGCCATCTGACCACCGCGCACATTGCGCATGGCATATTCTGGCAGCGCCAAAATATCTTCTTCGTCAAGTTTAATATCACCGCTGGCGACACGTATTCCATCCGGCAGCAAACGCATTAGTGATAATGCCGTCATAGATTTGCCACAGCCGGATTCACCAAGCAGCGCAAGGGTCTCGCCCTGCTTAATACTGAACGATATGTCGTCCACAATGCGCGCACCATTGTTCAGGCGCGTCACCAAACCCTCTACCTTCAGTATAAATTCTCCTCTTCCAATTTCTGAAGGGGCGCCGGGAAGGGGACGAAGTTGATTGAGAGAAAGGGCGGATTTCATGCAACCGCCTCCGTCCGATTCAAGCGCGGATCAAACGCATCACGTACCGCATCAGCAAATAGATTGGCGGCCAACACCAACACCAGCATGAATCCGAACGCAGCCGCCAGCGTCCACCACACCATCGGCTCGCGACCCATCTCCATGCGCGCGGAGTTTATCAATGTACCAAAGCTCATGGTACTAGGATCAACCCCCACACCAACATAAGATAGCACCGCCTCGGCCAGTACCAGGCTGCTGAAATCCATAACCACCGCAATCAGTACGATGTGCATCACATTCGGCACGATATGGCGAGTAAGGATACGAGAAGATGAAACGCCGAATGCCTGCGCTGCCTGGATGTACTCCAATTCTCGCAACTTAAGTGTCTCGCCACGTAGCAGGCGACATAGTCCGGTCCAACTGGTCACACCAAGAATCAAACACAAAAATAATAAGCGTAAATCTGCGCGTGCAGCAGAAGTTTCAAACCATTCGGGATGCATCTCAATATAAACCTGCATCATTAACACGGCGGCCGCAATCAACAACACGCTGGGGATAGAGCTTAATACGGTATAAATATACTGGATTACATCATCCACCCAACCACGCAAGTATCCTGCCGCTATACCCAACAGCAAAGCAAACGGCAACATCACCAGCGTGGTGACAGTACCGATCACAAGCCCGGTACGAATACTTTTCAGCGCGAGATACAGTACATCTTGCCCCACTTTATCAGTACCCAGCACGTGGTAAACTGCGGCCAGATTGACAGTTATGCCAAGCAGCATGGCTATCAACAAAACCGTTATCAACAATGCTCTGGAAGGCTTGTTTTTCATCGCTCCCGTAAAGGTGGATATCCAATTACCTGTACTGATTTCCCGCTTGGTCGATGACCAGACAGTCCTGAATTTGACGAAAAAATGGAATAATATATTACTGACTGCAATCAATAACACGCCGATTAGCAACCCCTCTAAAGCACCGATCCCGGTACGTTTCAGCACATCGCCCAGAAGTTCGCGCTGCGGATCAACCAGATGGGCTCCACCGTAACGCAAGCGCGGATAATCTCGAAGTATCTTGCCCTCCGGCGTTTCCATACTTTCCTTGGCATACAGATAGGCCGCCAGTGGTGCAGAATAGGTTTTCTCGGTACGACTTTTTATGCCTTTGGCAAGTGCATCGAAGACACTCAGCACCTCAGCTGAATACACTGTCTGACCATTACTCTTCTCTGGCAACGCGGCGCGATAGTGCATGGTGTCGAGTAACCCCACCAGCACGAATAACGACAACAGCAGCAGTGAAACCATGCCCACACTACCCTTAGCCACACGTTGCCAAGGCAGAACAAGATGAGGACGCTTTCGTATCCACAATGCCGCAACAAGAACCGTTGCGAGCAGCAGGTAGATCATCGCATCTGTCCAAAGAATAACGGGCATATTACTTACCCCGACATTGAGTACTGAAAATCGCTCGTTCTGAGCATCGAATGGAATTGAAACATGGACAGCTTGTTTCACACATTAAACTCGATTTGAACTTATCTAATGACTCATTGCGAACAGGAAATATATTGATAAAGGCGCTCATTGCAGCCTCACTCGCGGGTCAACGATGGTATACGAGATATCTGTCAATACTAAACCAGCGATATACAACATCGAACCAAGAAATACCATGGCACGCACTACACCAAAGTCCTGCGCATTAATTGCGTCTATGGTGTAACTACCCAGACCGGGGATGCCGAAGAATGATTCGGTCAACAAGCTCCCCATGAACAGCAGCGGTATTACCACCACCACACCGGTTAAAATCGGGATCATTGCATTCTTCAGCACGTGACGGAATAACACGCGCAATTCCGACAGACCCTTGGCGCGAGCGGTTCGCACATAGTCCTTACCGATCTCTTCCAAAAAAATCGTTCGATACCAACGGCTACTGGCACCGACACTACCCATTACACCAATCAACACAGGCAGCAGCACAAACTTGATACTGTCCAACCCACCCGCATAGCCAGAAATCGGCACCCAGTGCCACAATTTACTTGCCACGAACTGGCCGCCAATAATGTAAAACAGACCGGAGATGGACATCAGCAATACACATAGTGATACCCCCAGCATATCCAGGGCAGTCGCTCTGAACAATGTCATCAATAGCGCGAAAGTAATATAAATGAGCAGGCCAATAAGAAAAGTAGGTAGCGCGATAGCGAGACTAGGCATCATGCGGGTCTGGATTTCACGCGCGACATTACGCCCGTCGTTGGATGAACCAAAATCAAATGCAAACATTCTGGCTGACTTCTGGAAAAAAATCGTATCGCTGATTTTTCTCACGCCCTCTGCATGGGCATTAAATAGTAGCGGTTTGTCATAACCATGCTGTTGCTTCCATTTTTCGATCGCTTCAGGCGTAACACGCTTCATACCCAATTGCATCCGCGCCATATCGTCTGCCGTATTCACTACGAAAAAAAGAGAAAAGGTGAGCAGGTTTACACCGATTAAAATCGGAATAGCATATAAAATGCGGCGGATAAGATAGGCGATCATTGAGAGAGAGCTGTAGGGTACACTTACCCACCATAATGAATGAGAGACGATACATAAACGTATCTATGTTCGCCAAAGAAAATGAGTTACAAATTTTAAGTTAACAACTTGCCGTTTCTTTAATACAAGCAAGGTGTTATTCACATTCCCACCATCCTAAACGGACCGCGAGGCTTGACCAACCTTCTTTCAAGTACTTCTTCAAGAACTTCTTCAAGTACAGGCTACCGCCTTGATCGTCTGCCTCTGTTCCAATCAACCTGGTTTGCCAGCTTGTTTAGTGTGCAGCGCGCTGGTTCAGCATCGTCCAGCCCAGCTTCCGTTTTCCTTTATTCTTAATTAGCTTTAGCTGGAACGTCATGCTCCAACAACAATTTTTGCCTTGCTACATCACGCGGGATGCATACCATTTCCGAACCGACTTTCTGTTCAATTCCTTTAACTCTGGCACAGACCATTATAGGACCTACAGGCGTTGCTTTCGGACCGCGGCACCAGCCATCAGAAGGCGTCGTTTTAAAATCTATCCACACTCCTTCAGCTGCCTTGCATTCCTCAGGGTCGGCAGGATAAGCGTGACTAATTACGGGCACAATTGCCAAAGTTGCTATCGACACGACTCTAAATATTGTTTTTCCAAAATGACTCAAAATTATTCCTTTCTTTAAAATTGCGGCAAAAAAGGTGTTGCCGCACACCTGCATGTTACTCTCAAAAAACTTAAAACTTTATCAGGGGCATTCTTATAAAATCGCCTTGCACTTTAACACTTAATCCGACATTATCTTCGGCAAACCGGAGGTTTTGTTGTACCGGCAAAGAATATCATCATCGTGCCTCTTCTCGCTGCCGCAACGCACGCCACAACCACCAGCCCAATAAGACGAGCGCAGAACCAAGCAACCACAATGGCCACAGTTTCGGCTGATTCCAGCTACTACGCAGTTCATCACGCTGTGCTGCGTCTATGCGCAAATATTTAACATTGTTATTTGCCATTTTATTGGGCTTGCTGTTATGCAGCCAAGCATGGCGCAATACATAATCTTTAGGATGTTGCCCCCATATCCAGGGCGAATCGCGGCGCAAAATTTCCAGCATTCCATCAATTATTTCCTGGCGCGCTGGGCCATTTTCCATGTTTTTCATCTTCTCAAACAGGTGGTCATATTCAGGGCTATTGTAATTCGAGGCGTTCTCACCGCCTTTCACGACCTTGCCTTGCGCACCGTGTAGTAGAAATAAAAAATTCTCCGGGTCGGGATAATCAGCATTCCAGCCGAGATAAAACATCTGCGTATCGCCTTTACGTAACTTATCCTGAAAGCGGTTGTAGTCAGTGCTGCGCGCCACCAGTTGTAAATTAAGTTTGTCGAGTTGCTTGCGTAGCCAGTCCAGACGCGATTTGCTGCCCACGCCGGTGGCGGTCGTATCCAGATAGATAATCAACGGCTGTTTTGTTTTTTCATCCAAACCACCGGGGTAGCCGGCTTCGGCCAGCAGCTTCTTCGCCTCATCAATTGATTTACGTTGGGGTGCACCATTAACCCAGTCATATACATAATGGTTGATGCCTGCCTTGCCTTCTCGATAACCAAAAATACCAGGTGGGATAGGCGATTGCGCGCTAATACCCCGACCGTTAGCAAATATGGAGATAAATTCCTCGAAATCCACCGCGATAGAAATGGCACGACGCAGCTTGGTCGCACGTTCACTCGCCCCTCCCACAACCGGATCGAGCCAATTGAAACCCATATACGAAGTAGAGGTGGCTACCGAAGTAGAAAGCTTAATGCCTTGTGCTTTCATCTCGTCTGTAACGTTAGTCTCGCCACCCACATTCACCTGTACCGCTTGATCAAAACTATCAGAGCTGATGCCCGCCGCATCGTAATAACCTTGCAGAAATTTGTTCCAGTAAGGAATGGTTTCCTTCTCCAGGCTAAACACCACCTTGCTGATTAACGGCAGAGCCTTACCCGCGTCAACCAGCAGCCCAGCTTCTTTATCCCCCGCCTCGCCTTCCGTCGGATAGACTTCGCCGGAAAAATGCGGGTTGCGCGTCAACACCATACGCTGGTTGGGATTATTTTCCGATAGATAATAGGGCCCACTCCCTACCGGCCACCAATCCAGAACCAGGTTGCGTTCAGACATTCCATCCTGCGCATAAAAGCGCTCGGCTTCCACTGGCATGGGTGAAAAAAATGTCATCGCCAACCAATAAGCAAACTGCGGATATTTACCGTAAATCTTGATACGGTAAGTGCGGTCGTCCACCGTTTGCACACCTTCCAGCGGATAGTCGTGGAGATCAAGAAAAGTATTGGGGTTCTTTTTTTTAGCTAGCTGTAAAGTTGCGATGTACTCTTTAAGGCCGACGATGTAATCCACCATGAGCCCAGCAATTGGGGAATGAATGGTCGGATGAGCTAGCCGTTTAATCTGATAGGCATAATCCGCCGCTTTCACTTCACGCGTACCGCTATGCGGGAAATCATTCAATGCATGAATATTACGTAAATCATTGCTTGTAAGCGCATGATATTCCAGTTCACCTTTGGCATCGCGCGCAAAAGCCGGATGGGGCTGGTAGTTCAAACCGGCACGCAAATGAATTTCATAAACACTGAACGCCACCTTATCGGCAGGCGCATCATCGGGTAACAGCTGATTATTTTTGTCCAGATAACTCACTGTCGGCATTTCACTGGCTGCCTGCGGCACCAGCGTATAGGGACGCTTCAGGAAATGATATTGCAGCGGCGGTTGATATATCTGCGCAAGGAATATATATTCATTCTCGCTATACGCTGACGCCGGATCGAGATGTTTAGGCCGTTCGGTAAAAGCAGAATAATAAATCGACTTACCCTTATCGCTGACCGGGTAGGGATTATTCCACAAACCGCCGTCACAGGCCGCAAGTATCAGGAGCAGCGGTAAGTAATGTAAGTATTTCATGACGCGAGAGTTTATCCGAAATACCGCTATCCGTGGTAAAGTTACAATCACTTTTAAACTTATGAATGGGCAGCAAGATGAATTCGATTTGGCAAGATTATTTGCGGGAACAAGGAGCAGAAATACAAGATGGCATCGTGCAGTATTTCGGTGCCGGGCAAGGCGAACAGGCTGCTGCACAAGATGGCATGGTACTGTGTTATTTAAGCCAGCTAGGCGTACTTAAGGTTTCTGGTGAGGATGCTGAAACCTTTCTACAAAATCTGCTCAGCAGCGATGTGCGTGAAGTCACGCCATGGCATGCCCAATTCAGCAGCCTGAACAGTCCAAAAGGACGAATGCTGGCCAGCTTCCTTATCTGGCGCAAAGGAGTGCTGGATGACGCAGACAAGGCTTTTTTCCTGCAACTGCCGCTCAGTTTGTGTGCTGACATCCAGCAACGTCTATCCAAATACATCCTGCGCTCCAAAGTAAAAATTGAGGATGTAACCGATCAACAGATCAGTTTTGGTTGGGCCGGAGAAGGTTCAGAGGAACAACTAAAGGAATACTTAGGCTCGGTTCCGGTAGAACCCTGGGGGGCAGAAGAAGTAGGCAATCGGATATCGGAACACAATGATACTGGCGTCATTCGTCTCGGTGAACAGCGCTTTCAAATTAACACAACTGCCGAGCACGCATTAGCCCTATGGCAAAAACTCATCGTCACCGGACGCCCAGTTGGATCACCCTGCTGGGACTGGCTCACAATCCGTGATGGTATTCCAGTTATTATGCCTGCCACCCAAGAGCAGTTTGTGCCACAAATGGCCAACCTGGAACTGATCGGAGGCGTAAACTTTAAAAAAGGATGTTACCCAGGCCAGGAAATTGTGGCGCGCATGCAATATCTCGGTAAACTCAAGCGCCGTATGTATTTAGCGCATATCGAAAGCGATACGCCTCCGCAAGCGGGTGACGAGCTCTATAGCGCAGATATGGAAGGTCAGGCCAGTGGCATGGTAGTCAACGCATCACCTGCCCCGAACGGTGGTTACGACATGCTGGTGGTAGTGCAGATTAGTAGCCACAAAGACCAAACTGTCCACTGGAAATCTTTACAAGGCGCAGCGCTTCGGTTTATGAGGTTGCCTTATCCAATTTATTAATCTGAATGAAGCCGTTGTTGATGGATCGAATGGGTTTGCTTAAATTCGAACTCCTTTGCGGTGAAAACGGGGAAGAAAACGCTGCACGACTTGCCTCAACTAATACTTGAAGCGTTTGCGCTTATTGATCCGGCACGAATTGAATTTGACTGCCGTTCGTGCTGAGCTTGTCGAAGCATAAGAAGCCATTCACATTTCGACAAGCTCAATGCGAACGACTTCTTGCATAAACGGTGCCGTATCAATAATAACAACTTGCGTAATACCCAATATGTAAAAATATTCGACTTGAACTAAAGATAACCATCCGATTAATTACCAAACGCGCTGTTGCGATTGCTTCACAGTACACGCTACAGCAGTCAAATTAACTTACACAATCGCCATAAGACTCCCCTGATTTTAAGAAGCTGCTTGCGTTTGCGCTGGGTTTCCAGCGCTACACCTGTATTACATCCATAGCAATCGCCAATACTGAACTGCCCGAAATCACGCATGTCGATTTTTTTTACACTTTCCCGGTAATCGTCATTCTGTAATTTCCGTTTCTAACATTTACACTATTCAACCTCATGTTATACAACATAATTTACACTGATTTTAATTTCTGGCACAATTTATGCTTTAGAGATGGTGGAGTTACCATAAATATTTTTATATTTTTTAGCTAGCCAAAAAATATAAAAATACGAACAGTTTGTATATTAATAACTAAGGAATAATAATTATGAAAAAAAACATGATTGCTGCGCTACTGGCCGTTAGTGGCTTTGCGGCAGCTGGCAGCGCGCAGGCTAATGTAATTACAGGCTCTTTCCTCAATCCTATGCTGACAACTGAAATCAACCAGAGTGGTTTGCTGCCGTTGTTCGATATCAGCCTTGGCACGTTGAATTCAGTCACATTGACGCTAGTAGGTAACTCTAGCAGTACAACCAGTCTGACTAATGCTGCTGCAAACCCTCAATTTTTTAGCTTTCAGTCGATTCTCAATTATTTCTTTACCTTTGATAATGGTGTGTCAGTGGGAGCACCGGCATTTACAACCACATTGGCAACAACGGGGGGATTCGTCACGCTTGGATCGGGTGCAACATTGAATCTTGGAACAACCACCGATTCCGGCAGCGCAGTAGTAACTGGCCCGCTCGCTAACTTTATCGGATCCGGAAATTTCACCGTCGGTTGTACAACCCTTTCAGGCTCTACCTTTAATGGTGGCGGCGCTAACATTCAGAATATTCAGAATACAACAGCAAATTGTGGCGCGGATATTAGCTATGACTACACACCTACAACCACGCATGTGCCTGAACCAACCGCATTATGGTTGCTTGGTGTTGGCTTGCTCGGTCTTGTTGGTGTGCGCAGAAAACTTAGCTGATCACCGGCTTTAAGTTCTACTCACAAGTTAGTTCACAAAGCCACCTGCTGATATTGCGATATCAAGGTGGCTTTGTCGATTTTTTTTACACTTTTTAAATCAAAAAAACTCAGCATGACTTTTTGGTCAAGTTCATGGCAAATCACCGATCGCACGGTGAAACAATCGCCAGACTTGGCGTTACGTCTTGGTTTTCCACCAGGCGGAGTTGATGGCCGCATCGACACTTTTCTGAATATGCTTTATCCCTTGGATCGGGATCGGGTGCTAGAAAAAGTTCTGAACCCCCCTCCTGAACAAAAATGAAATTTCCGCAGACATTCGTATCTGTGACTCAACAAGGCTGCGCTGGTTCGCGTGGCAGGGTGAACTATATCGCAATGAATTAGGGCTTCGCTGAACAAGCCCCACAATGCCAGCGCGGTAATGCGCGACCGGCGTTCTTGGCTAAACTACGGTTGTGAGATCGGTGGATCTTTATCAGCGTAGCCTTAAGCGTAACTGCATCTTGATGTGCGGTATGTTGGCGTCCATAAAAATTTCACCAACTTCCGCAAAATTAAAACGCAAGTAGAATGGCACAGCCTGTATCTGAGCACCTAGTTCCACCTGAGCATAGTACTGGCTGCGCGCATAATCAAGCAACAACTCCAGAAGTGAACTGCCAACCCGTTTGCCACGCCATTCTGACAACACGGCTATACGTCCAATATAGCCCTCAGGGGAAATGCGTCCGCAACCAATCGCATCACCCGTGGCACTTAATGCCAGTACATGGTGGCAGGCTTCATCTAGTCCATCCCATTCCATCTCGGAAGAAACGCCCTGTTCACGCATAAATACAGCTTCGCGTACCGCGCGCAATAAAGGTTGTTGGCCGTTATCCCAAGAAAGCAGATGTACGCTAAAAAAATTGCTTATAACATGCGCTCCCCATCAAACAACCAGATATACACGGTAGATCAGTTGGCAATATAAACTTCGGTATTGACCGGAACGAGGTCGAACAACTCCAGAAGGTCAGCATTGCGCATACGCACACAGCCCTTGGAGCCAGGTTCGCTGAGCTTAGTACTATCCGGCGTACCATGTATATAAATATAGCGACGCATGGTATCGCAGGCTCCTAAGCGGTTGAAACCAACTTCACTCCCAGATAACCACAATATACGCGTCAGTATCCAATCCCGACCCGGATACTGCGCCCCTAGCTCCGGCGTATAAATTTCGCCAGTGGGACGGCGCCTGACAAACACAGTGTTGAGCGGCTGGTTTGCGCCAATTTTGGCGCGAATGTTGTGCTTGCCACGCGGCGTGCAATAGCTGCCAAATTTCTCACCCACTCCATTAGCAGCTGTAGAAA
Source organism: Candidatus Nitrotoga sp. AM1P (assembly GCF_013168275.1). GTDB lineage: Bacteria > Pseudomonadota > Gammaproteobacteria > Burkholderiales > Gallionellaceae > Nitrotoga. The sequence continues at coordinate 1,066,494 of NZ_AP019547.1, forward strand.
CCGGATAATGATGCAACAACATGCCTGCATCATCAAGTAACTCAAGCGTCTGCGTGGCGATATGAATTTTAATTTTTATAATCTAACCTTACACGACTGTGAACGAATCAGTTTGTGATGTTTCAAGAATATCAAATTAACTAAATTTATAAAATGCTTAAACGTAATTTTCAAACATCGCAATCCACAAAACAGTTCCATAAGCAAAAACTAGAACTACGATGAACTATACGGTAATAATCAACGTTTAACCTCCATAAGTGCCCTACCGCACAGATTTCCTATTCAACAAGAATAATAATTCCTCCCGCAATGATGCGTTGAAAGATTGAATCTTTGTTCTCATCAGGTATTGTCTACAGCGAGTAAATAATGTCACAAAACTTCCCAAGTCCTCACCCCGATCAAGAACCTAGAATACCTCCAGAGCCACACATACACCCGAAACCCCACCCCATTAACGATCCACCGCCTTACGATCCAGATCCTTCTCCGTGGAATCCAGATGATGATCCGCCAACCGAATAACAGGGAAAAAACTAGTTAATCCTATGTTCACATGTAGACTCTGGTTCAGTATTTTTCTCATGCGGCTCGTTATCTAAAAGAAGCATTTTTTGGTTGCTCCAATTAAAAATTAATAACATTAATCGTAAGCGAATTATTTTACGGCTATCGCTTCATGCTTCCAGCTACCCAAACCAAAAAATCCAAAAGATCCAAAAGATCTGAGCCCCAAAAACAAGCAATGAATTCAGGTATTTCCAAAAAATTATTAAGGCAAAAAAAATCCGCTATCTATCACAATGAAGAGAGCGGAATTTAAGAATACTCTCCGCTTAATGCGTGTCAGGGGAGACTTCGAGCTACAAATAACTATTGGGGAAATTATCTGCACTCACTAGCAAGAAGCGGGAGTGATTGCAGAATAGTTGAACCGTGATTAATTATCCGTGCGGTACCGCACTTTATTTATTAATTTCACGTAAATAGACGATAAAGATTAAATTGAGAAGGAAAATAAAGAGGGGGCGAACATTGAGTTTGAAAGATCGACTCCTTTTCACTTTAAAAATAGTTACTTCACCGAACCACTTTCTTGTTTTTGCGCACGGCGCGCAGCAAAAAAATTACTCAATACTTGCCCGCATTCTTCAGCAAGTACTCCGACAGTTATTTCAGCATGATGATTCAAGCGCTGCTCAGCGAACAAATTAAGCACACTGCCACACGCACCGGTCTTAAAATCACTCGCCCCAAACACTACACGTGCAATGCGTGCATGGAATATGGCGCCGACACACATCACGCAAGGTTCCAGCGTAACGAATAATTCACAGCCAACCAGCCGATAATTGCCCAGATGTTGTGCCGCTTCTCGCAAGGCCAGCAACTCAGCATGCGCGGAAGGATCATGGCGACTGATCGGCGCATTGCTTCCACGCCCTATGATAGCGCCATCCTTCACTACAATAGCACCCACCGGAACCTCTCCCGATAGCTCGGCTTGCTTCGCCAGCGCCAGAGCGACGCGCATAAAATCGTCATCGTTTCTCATCACATCAATATCTCTAAAAATTCTAACAATTTGTCTACAAACAGCTGATTCAATTTTTCGTACTCAATTCCAGCCCTATTGAGGTTGGAACCTAAATTTGTATAACAGTGTATAGCGTAGCACTTGGGCTTTCACCATACTAATCCTTGTTATCATCACGACTTTTATGCTTATAGGCATAGCATTTCCCAATTCAGGTATTCGCCTGAAGCAGCTTAGGATTGACAATAGATGAACTACCATCCCGTCACAGCCCACTTTATGTGAACAGTCTATGAATCGGACAGAACGTTTTTACAAAATTGAGCAACTACTAATTTCACGTCGGATCGTACCAATTTCCATCTTTCTCGAAGTGCTTGGAATTTCGCTGGCTACATTTAAGCGTGATCTGGAATATCTGCGTAACCGAATGAATATGCCCATCGAGTGGGATCGAAACGTCAGAGGATATCGGTATGTAACAATCAATCCCAATGACAGATCCTCCACCTTACCTGGATTGTGGTTCACTGCCTCAGAAGTGCATGCCCTTTTGACGATGCAACACCTGCTCACCAATCTTGGCAATGGTTTATTGAGCAGCCATATCGCACCATTGCAGACCCGCCTTAAAGCCTTGCTGGGCAGTGCTGACCATAGTGTTGAAGAAGTCGAGATGCGTATCAAGTTGGAGCACGCCACCAGGCGCACCCTGCCACTTCAATGTTTTGAGACGATCGCCACGGCAACGTTGCAACGCAAGCAATTGCAGATCACCCACTTCAACCGCCAGAACGGACAAGAAAACACGCGCATTATTTCCCCCCAGCAACTACTGTTCTATCGGGATAACTGGTACGTCGACGCATGGTGCCATCTGAGAGCAAGCATCCGCAGCTTTTCCATTGATGCCATCCGTCATGCGGAATTGGTAGAGGCACCCGCAATTGAATTACCGCAACCTGAACTCCAGGATTATTTCAAAAAGGGCTACGGCATATTCTCAGGCACGAAGGTAGCTTGGGCAAAACTCAGGTTTACCCCAGAGCGGGCGCGATGGGTCGCCACTGAACAATGGCATCCCGAGCAAAAATCTCGTTTTGATAAAGAGGGATATTATTGCTTGGAAGTCCCCTATTCCGATGACCGCGAACTATTGATGGACATACTCAAGCACGGTACTGAAGTCGAAGTAATAACACCTAAGGCACTGAGAGGTAGCGTCAGCAAATTGCTTGAATCTGCTTTGGCGCAATATAAAATCTAAAATTTATTTCAGTGGCTCACGCCATGAGCTACTACCCCCATTATCATGGGTTCATCCAAATTAATTCAACAAGGAGAAACCCATGTGGAAAGAAATCAAAATTAACCCAGACCGGCTGGTATTTTTTGGATGCATGTCCGGGGGAATTGTGTTGGCCGTTGTTAATTTGATGTATTGAAAATGTGGAGTGTTGAATAGATAGCGCAACGTTGCTAGCAATGGCGAATACTCTAGATTGGTGAATAGTTAATTCACGGCAAATTTTGGAGATTCGCTTTATTTAAAGGACGAATGAGTGAGCGAACTGGAATCGTATTATCGTTATTGGGGCAAAGCACAACCATCCGAGGATGGCCAGGCAGCGTTTCACTTGTTGCCGTTTCATTGTCTGGATGTGGCGGCAGTGGGTGCTACTTGGTGGAAACAGAGCACTTCCTTACGGCGTCAGCTTGCAAGCCAGGTGCAACTTGATGCGACGTCACCGATATTAAAAGCATGGGTACTTTTTTTCATTGCCTTGCATGATCTTGGTAAATTGGATGTGCGATTTCAGATGAAGGCGCCCAGCGTGCTCAACCATCTCCAAACAATCAATGACCCAGACGACTTACCTTACCGCAGTGAATCTGAAAAATACTTTCACGGAGAAGCAGGTTATGACTGGTTTTTAAAGGAAGGGCATTTTTACCTCGGATTAGAAAAAACTTCAATGTATGAAGATCTACGAGATGCATGGCGACCCTGGCTGGGTGCAGTCGCTGGGCATCATGGCCACATCGTTAGGCAAGAAAATGGCATGCATCCGCCGGATGCAGAGGATTATTTAGTTTTACAAGATAGCTTCGTGCGAAAGGCATGGATGGAAGCATTGGCGGCAATTTTTCTGGCGCCTGCGGGTTTGTCTTTACACGATCAACCTCCCGTGTTGAATCGTGAGGATATGCCCTATCTGGCCGGTTTCTGTGCCGTTTGCGACTGGCTTGGCTCCAACGAAACATGGTTTCGCTATACCGGCGATGAATGTGTAGAGCTGAAAAAATATTTTGATGAGCGTTGCCGCGATGTCGAAGAGCAAAGCCTGATTGAACATTGTGGTTTGATGCATCAGGCGGCACCTTATAGCGGCATTGCAGCGTTGCTCAATGCGAATGAATTCCCGCGTCAGCTCCAAACGGTTATCAATGCACTGCCGCTACAAACTGGCCTCACATTGGTGGAAGCCCCTACTGGCTCTGGTAAAACGGAAACTGCCCTGGCTTATGCCTGGCGGTTACTCGATGCAGGTCTTGCCGACAGCATTGTTTTTGCCCTCCCTACGCAAGCCACGGCAAATGCGATGTGGGAAAGGCTCAATCATTTTGCCGATATCTTGTTTGGTGCGAATAGCAATCTAGTCTTGGCGCACGGTCGCGCACGCTGGCATGACGGTCATGCGCAACTCAAAGAGGCTGCTTCTCAGCGCAGTGCGCAAACCACGGAGGATATTCGTGTGCAATGCGGTGAATGGATTGCCGAAAGCCGTAAGCGGGTTTTCCTCGGGCAGATTGGAGTTTGTACTGTCGATCAGGTGCTGTTATCTGTTTTGCCGCTGCGCCATAAATTTGTACGTGGGTTCGGCGTAATGAAGTCGGTACTAATCGTCGATGAAGTACACGCTTACGACCACTATATGTACGGCTTGCTGCACAGCGTGCTGAGCCAGCAACGTCGGGCGGGTGGCAGTGCAGTGCTACTCTCAGCAACATTACCCGCCAGCCAACGCAATCAATTGGCGCTGGCTTGGTGCAGTGCAAGCACTTTGCCCGCCGATGCGCCTTATCCATTGTTAACGCACATCGCTGCCGATGGAAAAATCACCCCGGTACAAATTACCGATTCTGCACAATTACCACCTGAAAGAACGGTTACCATCGAATGCATCCAGCAGCCTAATCTCTGGCCAAACGATGAATTACTTGATCGCGTCATCCATGCCGCAGAAGTCGGTGCACGCGTCGTGATCATTTGTAATCTAGTGGATAACGCCCAACAACTTGCCCGTCACCTTAGCCAAAAAACCACGACGCCTGTCGATCTATTCCATGCGCGTTATCGCTTCGCAGACCGGCAAGCGAAAGAGGAAATGGTACTTGCGCAATATGGCCGACATGCTGAGCGCAGCGGCGGGCGCATCTTGGTCGCCACGCAAGTGGTGGAACAAAGTCTTGATCTTGATTTCGATTGGCTCATTACGCAGCTATGCCCGGTAGATTTACTGTTCCAACGCTTAGGACGGCTGCATCGTCATCAACGTGATAACCGCCCTGCTGGGTTTGAGCAGCCAACTTGCACGGTACTGACTGCGCCAGATGCAAATTACGGATTGCATAAGCTGATTTACGGCAATACCCGTGTACTTTGGCGCACGCAGAAATTGCTTGAAGCGCACTCATCCATTTATTTTCCAGCGGCATACCGTGACTGGATAGAGCAAGTGTACGAGCGACCTAGCTGGGAAGGCGAGCCTGAGCCTATTGCGTTGGACTTTGAAAAATTCCATGTCGTACAAAATGCCAAGCGCGATCTAGCAAAAAGGCTCTCCAACGACACCATGAATCCACTGGCCGACAGCGACAATAACGTGCGGGTATTAACGCGTGACGGTGAGATGTCTCTGTCTGTTGTCTTGCTCGATACCGACGATAAGCTACTTTACGATCCCGATCCATTGCCGCATCCGGATGCATGGGATCGCGCCGAGAAAATTTCTTTGGGTTCGGTCAGCGTACCTCATACATGGGCAAATTCAATGCCAGAACCGAATAACGCTTACGAAATTTTGCTAATAATGAAATTGCAGGATGGCGTCTGGCGAGGGGAATGTAAAGCTTGTGAATATGCTTACACCCGCATGTATGGTCTCGAGCGAGAAAAGAAAAGTCCCCGCAAAAGCGGGGAACACAATAATGATTAAAAAGTTAATCAAAATCCTAACGGTACATCCCTAAAAAATTAAGGAACCTAAATACTTTACTAAATCTAGTAGCATTCTACAAGATCTGGTTATATCAAAATCCTAACTTGTAAAAATATAAAAACCAGATTACAGTCCCGTATGTTTATTAAATACGGGGACTTTATGAGCTATTTTTTGATCTGGTTGCGTTGCATAGTTCGAGAGGCAAACAAAATACAACCTCACGGCTTAATGTTGTTTGTTCTGATTTTTGCCAGTTTTATCATTTTATTAATTGGGATAAAGACATGAATTTATACCGCGATGCATGGATTCCCGTTCGTAGCACTGATGCAGACTTTCAGTTAATCAGCCTAAAGCGACTGCTTTGTCAAGATGAAGCTTGGCAAATTTCCATACCGCGCGATGACATGGAGCTGGCCTGTCTGCAATTACTTATTTCACTGGTACAGGTGGCCTTTACACCGACTGACGAAATAGCGTGGCGGCAAAAAATGCGCTCATTGCTGGATGAAGCGGCCTTTGACGCAGACGTTGCGCCTTTGCGGGACTGGTTCGATTTAGATCATCCCGTGCATCCATTCATGCAAACGCGTGGTGTGAAATCGGCCGAAGCCACACCGATTCAAAAGTTGCTGGTTGGTCTGCCAGAAGGAAATAATCACACTTTCTTTAACATGCCAGGTGAAGTTAGCCACTTGGGTGCGTCAATGGCTGCTATCGCACTCTTTAATCAGGCATCCAATACGCCCAGTTTCGGTGGTGGCTTTAAAGGCGGATTACGTGGTACACCCGTGACTACTTTGATTACCGGTGATGACTTGCGGCAGATCATATGGCGCAATGTATTACATGAGGAGATATTGCGGCGAATCATGCCTTGGTATGAGGTTACTAAAAATCAGCCACCTAGCTGGGTTGAGCGGATTAAATCAGGTGACAAAATACACGCCAATCAAATTGGGCTGTTGCGTGGCCTGTTTTGGCAGCCCAACTTGGTAGAGCTAATTCCAGCCAACACTGAGCGAAGTTGTGATGTATTGCAGGGTAAAGCACAAAGTGGATATAGCGGATTCAATAAAGAAAAATTTATATTTGAAGTCATTGGCTTGTGGCCTCACCCACATAGCCCACGTGAATTTGAAATAAAAAAAGAAGGGCGTACAGAACGCTTTTTGGGCTTCACTACGACTGCACCCGCTTGGACGCAGTGCGGCCATTTTTTATTTGACCAGTTAGGCGCTAGCCAAGCCAAAGAAGGAAGCAATGCGGCTGCTGTTGTAACGCAATGGCGAGAGTCTGGAGCAAGCAATCTACGCTTGATTATCGGCGGCTATCGCAACAAGCAAGCCTCAATTTTGCAGCGCCGCCATGAGTCACTGAGTATAGGCGAAGGTTGGCAGAGCCAAAATGGTCAACAAACCATTGAGTGGGCTATCGGGCAAGCGCTATCTGTCAAAAAACTCCTGCGTGGCAAGTTATACAGTGTCGTGAAAGGCAACCGTGACAAAGGTTTGAAAGCACTGGGTGCTGATATTCACGAACTTGGGGAGACGTTTTTTTATCAGCGAACCGAAAACTTGATTCAAACCTGGTTAAAGGAAATGACACGCACCGAAAGAAGGGAAGAAAAAGCGCTGTTCACAGCAGACCTTAGCCAGATCTGTCGGAAGATATTTGAAGAAGTTACTGATCCGTATTGCCAAAACCCCGCATTAATTCGTACCGTGGCATTAGCCAAACGGAGTCTAAATTTTGAATTGAATAAATTGAAGGAGCTAATCGCACAATGAACATCGTTCAATCTTCCTCTAAGAAAGCACTGCCGGATTTTGTGGCACTTTATAAGCATTACGAAATATTAAGCAAAAATGGTAATTTGCGCTCGCAATTAGGCAAGCGGATTGGCAAGCCAGAGGAGCTACGTGATCGACCTGCCTATTATCGTTTATTTCCAGGTGAAAGCCCTCCAAAATGGGGGGAGAGAGTTATCTTCTTAATGCCCTTTTGCACCCATCAGCCAGGTGCGGTTTCGCTAGGACAGAAACTAGCAGAGGCTAAAATTTCAGAAGCACGCCTTCTGCAAGTCATCCGCGCGGACTACGACAATGATCTGATTCAGTTACGTCGCTTGGTGCAACACGTTGCACCGCCCGTCGATTGGTCAGCACTGGGCACTACTCTTTATTTCTGGAATGAGAAAGCCAAACGCGAGCTACTTGAAGATTTCTTTATCCATCAATCTGCCAAACCCAACAAATAACGGAGCGCATTTACATGAACAAAAATTTTGTCAATTTCCACATTCTCATTTCACACAGCCCATCTTGCTTAAACCGTGATGATATGAATATGCAAAAAACAGCAACTTTCGGTGGTGCACGACGGGTACGAATCTCCAGCCAAAGCCTGAAAAGGTCGTTTCGTACTAGCGATTATTACCATCAGCACTTGGGTGAGCGTTCTATTCGGACGCGGGAATTAGGGCGTTTGTCAGTTGCGCTTACCAGTGCATTGGCAGGCAAATATCCTGATACCGTTATTCAAAAAACTTTGGGATTGATATCTGGTAAAGAAGAATTTGCCACAGATGCCAAAGCGGATGCCGTCGCACCTTGGTCGCTAGCCGAGTTTGCCAAGCTGTGTGACCTAGTGCAACAAGCTGAAATCGATGGCATAGATGCTAAAAAGTTAGAAAAGAAAATAGCCGACGAAACGACTGCTCTCAAACAGGCAATGGCAGACAACCTCGATATTGCTCTTTCGGGCCGTATGGCCACCAGTGGCTTGATGACCAGCGTAGACGGCGCATTAGCTGTCGCGCATTCCATCACCACCCATACGGCAGAATCGGATATTGACTGGTTTACTGCCGTCGATGACTTGATAAGCGATGCTGGCGAAGTGGGTGCAGGACATTTGGATACGCAAGAATTTTCCTCCGGCGTGTTTTATCGCTACGCCAGCCTTAATCTGAAACAGTTGCAGGTGAATTTGGGATTGTTGCCCAACATGAAAGCGGCAGAAACGGAAAATTCACGCAGCCGCGCGCTAGACATCGCTGCGCATGCGCTGCATTTACTGGCAACCGTAGTGCCAGATGCAAAGCAACAATCCTTTGCCGCCCATAATATGGCTGACTTTGCACTTGTGAGCCTTGCTGATCAACCGGTCTCTTTGGCCAATGCCTTTGAAAAGCCAGTGATTGGCAAGGGTGGGCTGTTGCAACCGTCCGTTAATACATTGGTAGATTACTGGCAGCGTATTCATCATGGTTATGGTTTGGATGAACAAGCGGGTGCGTTCTCCTTGTCTGTGCAGGAAAGTATAGGAGGTTTACATATTCACGCAACCTTGTCCGATTTGGAAAAATGGTTGCGCGCTGATGGTCAACGCTAAAGGATTGCCATGTATTCATTTCTCATCTTGAAACTGGATGGTGTGATGCAAGCGTGGGGTGACCACACTTACGAGGATTACCGTCCGACGGTTAATTTCCCTACACGTTCCGGTTTGCTCGGGCTGCTTGCCGCTTGCATGGGTATTGAGCGTTCGGACGTGGCGGGATTGGCCGAACTGGATAAAAGTCTATGCTTTAGTATTCGTGCAGATTCAGAGAAGACAATCAAGCTGACTGATTTTCATACCGTGATGAATGCTCGCAAAGTCGATATTCGTAAATCGGGTGAATACCCGGTTGTGTCACGCCGCGAATATCTTTGTGATGCTAAATTCACGGTGGCGATTGGACTGAGTGAACATACCAGCGTCACGTTTGACACCATTCAGCGTGCACTGAAACAACCGGTCTACACCCCAGTTCTTGGTCGTCGATCCTGCCCGATTTCCCGTCCATTGCTGGTTCACACTATGGAAGCAGTAGATGCACTGGCCGCGTTGGCGCAGTTTGAACCGAATCAGGGGACGATCTATACCGATTCACCCGCATTGCGCAATGATCGGCAGATTCGTCTGCGCGATGTACCACGACATGCGCGTGTGCGTCAGTTTGCTACCCGAATGGTGTCTGTCTATCCGAAAGGGAGCACTCATGTACCTGAGTAAAGTGCAGCTTGATTGGAGCGCATCGCGCAATCCTTATGAATGGCATCGGGCCTTATGGCAGCTATTCCCTAATCGCCCTGATGATGCGCGGGATTTTTTATTTCGCATGGAACAACTGCAAGCGGGAAAAGGCGCAGTGTTGCTGCTGCAATCGGCAATACCCCCGTTGGAATCCATTGCCAATGCATCTTTAATTGCGCCTACCAAAATGCTTAATTTAAGCAAATTATCTACAGGCCAAGCGTTGCGATTCCGGTTGACGGCCAACGTCATCAAAACCATTCGCGATCAGAAAAATCCTGAGAAAAGAGTGCGCGTGCCGTTGGTACGGGAAGATGAGCAACAAGCATGGTTGGCACGGAAATTGGAAGGCGCTGCAACGCTTGATGAAGTCACGTTGCAAAAAAATGCGCCATTGCTTTTTCGGCGCGGAGGTAGTGCAGGCAAATTGGTGACGGTGACATTTGATGGGATATTGACGGTGACTAACCCAGAGGTCTTTCGTAACTTGGTTGCCAACGGTATTGGTGCTGCAAAAAGCTTTGGCTGCGGTTTGCTTACTATGGCCAGGACATAGCACATGCTCCCACCCCTAAAACCCATCCCCATCAAAGAACGCCTATCGGTTCTTTTTGTTGAAAAATGTCAGCTCGATGTTTTGGATGGCGCGTTTGTGGCTGTGGATATGCATGGCGTGCGCATGCATATTCCGATTGGTGGTGTTGCCTGTCTGATGCTGGAACCGGGCGTGCGGGTATCGCACGCTGCTTGTTCCCTTGCGGCGCGGGTCGGAACTTTGCTGGTGTGGGTCGGCGAAGGCGGCGTTCGGGTGTATTCGTCCGGACAGCCCGGCGGCGCGCGCGCGGATCGCTTGTTGTATCAGGCTAAGCTGGCGCTGGATGACGAAGCCCGCTTGAAAGTGGTGCGTGCGATGTACAAGTACCGTTTTGGTGAAGAGCCGCCGCAGCGGCGCAGCGTGGAACAATTGCGCGGCATCGAAGGCGCAAGGGTGCGGGCGCTATATCAACTGCTCGCCCAGCAATATAAGGTCGATTGGAAGGCACGCAATTATGACCGGCAAGATTGGGATGCGACAGATATTCCCAATCGTTGTCTGTCGGCTGCGACCTCATGTTTGTATGGCGTGACGGAGGCCGCGATTCTGGCAGCTGGTTACGCGCCTGCCATCGGTTTCATCCATAGTGGTAAGCCGCTCTCATTTGTGTATGACATTGCCGATTTATATAAATTTGATACGGTGGTACCGATTGCCTTTAGCGTTGCTGCTAAGCCATGCGGGAATCTTGAGCGCGAAGTGCGGATTCGCTGCCGCGATGCGTTCAGACAAAGTAAATTGCTTGAGCGAATTATTCCAGACATTGAAACTGTCCTCTCGGAAGGCGGTTTGACGCCACCAGAGCCGTCGGAAGAATCGGTTCCCCCTGCCATCCCTAACCCTGAAAGTATTGGTGATGTTGGTCATCGTTCTTGAAAACGCGCCGCCACGTCTACGTGGACGACTCGCCATCTGGTTGCTGGAAGTTCGTGCTGGCGTATATGTCGGCAATTATTCACGACGCTTGCGGGAACATATGTGGGAGCAAGTTGAACAAGGTGTTGAAGACGGCAATGCCGTCATGGCATGGCGTACCAATAACGAAGCAGGATTTGATTTTTTGACATTGGGTGAAAATCGACGAATGCCAGCAGAAATGGATGGTGCAAAGTTGGTTTCGTTTCTACCAATTATTGACAATACAGCTAAGTAGTCTGACGTATGAGCATGGCCGTTCTTTAACAAACTAAATTGATGTAAAAATTCGGTAGGAAACTGAATCACTATATAAACATTAATAATCAATTTATTATATTTAGTGTGTTCCCCACACCCGTGGGGATGAACCGGAGCTTCTATGGTTTATGTTGTGGCGGAGGATGTGTTCCCCACACCCGTGGGGATGAACCGCACGTTTGCCGGGTATGAGGGGAGACTGCACTGTGTTCCCCACACCCGTGGGGATGAACCGGAATATTGGGCTGAGCGGGAAGAGCGGCTTGAGTGTTCCCCACACCCGTGGGGATGAACCGCCAGCCTTGCCTGAGTGATGATCGCCAGCTTCGTGTTCCCCACACCCGTGGGGATGAACCGAATCCACGCATACGCGCCTTTGATGTAGTTGCGTGTTCCCCACACCCGTGGGGATGAACCGGCGCTGCATGTTTCCGTCGTTTGTGATCAGGGGTGTTCCCCACACCCGTGGGGATGAACCGGTTCGGTAAGAACGATATTTTCCGCGTCTTAGGTGTTCCCCACACCCGTGGGGATGAACCGCCTTGGTGCAGGCCCACAAAGCTGCTGTAGATGTGTTCCCCACACCCGTGGGGATGAACCGGAGACGGCTATGAACACATTTTTACCGATCAGGTGTTCCCCACACCCGTGGGGATGAACCGCTCGATAAATTATTAATTGAATCATCTATAAAGTGTTCCCCACACCCGTGGGGATGAACCGGCATAACAACAGGCTTGATAGACCTTGATGCCGTGTTCCCCACACCCGTGGGGATGAACCGCCAGTAAATTTAATTTTTGATTTTGATATACTGTGTTCCCCACACCCGTGGGGATGAACCGATACTATAAGATACTATTCTCTATTCGTACTAGTGTTCCCCACACCCGTGGGGATGAACCGGGCTAACTAAAATGGATCCATTTACTACGCATGTGTTCCCCACACCCGTGGGGATGAACCGGAATGGGGAGCAGGGCAAACTTAGTAATCAGAAGTGTTCCCCACACCCGTGGGGATGAACCGCTAGATCGTAGGAGCACACTTTATAGCAAGATGTGTTCCCCACACCCGTGGGGATGAACCGGGTGAAGTATGGAAAAGAGCAAAAGAAGTCGGAAGCAATATATCCTAGAACAAGGAGCCACTTGTGATAACTGGTTTTGGAGTTGGTCGTTTGTCAATCACAGAGACAAGATAATTATCTTTGGCGCATGGGATACAAATTTACAAGGTAGCAAGTGTCTGATATTGGGAAAGAATTGGGAAACAAGGCCTGACGATAGAAAGTCTAATGGTTATCCTCAGTCTTTTAGACATATTGGACTTATAGAATATCAAGGCTATAAACTCAAAACGTTTCCTCTTATTTACTCTGATGCAAATAAAGATACTTTAGGTCAAGGTCCGGCAAAAATTGACGGATTCATTGAAGATCTTCAGTTGAAAGTTTTGCAGGAGTTATATGACGGATGGTACGCCTGTGATGAAGATACTGAAACATTAATAGCAGAAGAAATTAATCCTCCTGAGAAGTATATTGAAGGTGCTTCACAAATAGTTTCTGTGAATGCTTATGAACGAAATCCCAAAGCGAGAGCTGCATGCATAGCTTGTCATGGTTATAAATGTTTCGCTTGCGATTTCGATTTTGAAAAAACATATGGAGATTTGGGGAAAGAATATATCCATGTTCACCATATAGTTCCACTCCATAAAATTAGGAAAAAATACGAGATAAATCCAGAGAAAGATTTGATACCATTGTGCCCAAATTGTCACGCGATGGTAGACAGAACCAGTCCTGCTCTAAAAATTGAAGAGCTAAAAAAATATTTAAATCGATAGCACACATAACGAATAAGGTTAGATTGTGCGAGCGAAGCGAAGCCACGATCTGAACCGTTTGTTGAAAAATCCCGGTCCCAGGGTGCGGGTCGTGCCTCATAGAAAATATATCTTTTGGAATTATCCTGACCTCAGCTTATACGAGTTATCGCCTGCTCCAGCATGTTGCGTTGGGAATTAATGATGTGCTTGAAGCCCAACCTGGCCGGTCTCCATCTTCTTCTTCCAAGTTGTTGCGCCAGTAATTTTTTTATCGGAAACTTTTATCGTTAGCTTGGGCTGCTTGACTAAGCCGTATCAGACGATCGAAATCACGCTTTGTGGCAGCTGCGACTTCATATAATTTAATATATTGTTGCTGGGATAGTCATGGATAGGATGATAAATCCTGACAATTAACGGGCAGCGTTAACAGGGTAAGTCTCTCCAAGGGGGCATTCGTCATTAGAATAGAACTGAGGTGTTTTTCGAAAAGAATGTGCGTTACACTTATCCGCATGAAAACAGAAATTCCTTCCAGCAAACTCAAGATCGGCATGTTCGTCTCTGATCTCGATCGGCCGTGGCTTGACACGCCCTTTCTGCTTCAAGGTTTCCTGATCGAAAATGATGAACATATCGAGCAATTGCAAGAGTACTGTAAATTCGTTGTAATCGAATGGGACAGATCAATACAAGGGCTGCAAACAGCAAAATCCGTCCCTAAGAAAAAAGTGGAGTCAGACAAACGCGCTTCCATCGCACCATCTTTCACAAGCCTTAGCGAGGCTCCCGACAGCACCATTCAAACGTCTATCGCCAACCATTCGGCACCCGAATCAATCAAGGAAAAGCCAGCTGATTTGCAAGCCTCTGACGCCTTGAATGTTAAAGATGCGATGTTCGAATTGGCAGAATTAGGCCATTTAACGCACACCGAGGCAATCCCAAAAAACTCAAATAAAGACCTACACACGACTCCGGAAACGCAGATTAAAAAAGGATTGCTGGCCTCGTTTTCCGGCAAAATAAAAGATTTCTTTAAAATAAAATCAGATTTTAAAGATAAATCTTACGCTCAAAAAAATGCTTTCGATTCCGAGCAACCTTCTACGACACCGGAAGTGCAGATTGTGACTGCCCAGCGACCTGACTTTATTCCTGCCAACGTCGAGTTAACCATATACAACGATGTCAGACCGGTTGAGGAAGAGCTTGCTCCAGCGGGCAAGGCTTATACGCTCACAGAAAAAGTACTTCATGGCCTTGTTCAAAACCTACGCTCTGACAAAAACCTCGAGATCGAAGAAGTAGAGACTGTGATTCAGGAAGTAGTGGACAGTATGGTGCGGAATCCTAATGCGTTAATGTTGATCATGCGATTACGTCAACAAGACAATGTCAGCTATGAGTACGGGCTCCAGACAGCCGTTTATCTGATTGCGCTGGGTCGACATATAGGCTTGCCTAAAGACTTTCTCGAGCGCTTGGGCATTACCGGATTGCTACTTGATATTGGAAATATAAAATTACCGAGCGATCTGTTGCTAAAAAATGAGCGGCTAAATTCGGAAGAATTTGAGATAGTCAAAAGCCACGTAAGGCTGGGCCTTGAAATACTTAAAGAAACGCCTAATCTGCATACCGACATTCTGGAAGGTATCGCCCAACACCATGAGCGAGAAAACGGGAGCGGCTACCCGGCAGGACTATCTAAAGGTAATATCAGCCTATTCGGACGCATGGCGGCAATCGTTAATTCATTTACCGCACTGACCAATGCACGTTTTCATACCAAAGCCGTGTCAGCCTATGACGCATTGAAAAGTATAAACACGATGAGCGGCGAGTATTATCTTGATTCCATGGTCGAGCAATTCATCCAAACCATCGGCATTTTTCCAGTTGGCTCCTTGGTCGAGCTGTCTTCTGGCGAAGTCGCAGTCGTCATCAGCCAGAGCAAAGTACGCCGACTGAAACCACGGGTGCTGATTATTAGTGGTCCAGACAAAAGCCCGGCACCGAAACCAACTACGCTAGATTTACTGTATCAGTCCGAAACAACCACGGCTGTTCATATTCTGCGCGGCTTGCCAACGGGCGCTTTCAATCTCGATGCCCGAGAATATTACCTGGCATGATCGGCCACAACCCTCCTCCGTCGCATCAGTCCAATACCTCAGCGACACAACATCAGTTAACCCACAACCAACTGGTCAATTTCCTGCGTTTTGAAATCGGTAAAGCCGAAACCAGCGCGACCGCTGTGTTAATCATGAAGTTGAGGCGAGCCAAACGGCTGGATGCCATCATGGGCGACACATCCACACAATCGATCAACCATTACACCAATCAGCTTCTTGATGGTCTGTTACGTGACGCAGATCGCTATGCACACTTTTCTGATGACCAGATATGTCTTGTTTTGCCCAACCTTGCCAATAATGCTCAAAGCATACTGGCAGCGATCAAGATTCTTTCTGAATTGCATAAACCCTTCATTGCTGATGATTGCCCAGTAATGCTGCGCCCACATATCGGCATTGCCAATTTTCCAGAACTGGGCCGTGATGCAGGTCAATTATTGATGTATGCCGACATCGCATCAGACGTCGCCGCAACCAATGAACAGGGATACCACGTCTATCAGCCCGAAGATCACATTAAGACAGAAACTTATAGCGGCCTAGACATTGAACTTGGCAAAGCCATCAAAGCAAACGAGTTGCATGTTCACTACCAGCCGCAGATCAATATCCAGACCGGACGCTGTGTCTCCATGGAGGCTCTAATACGCTGGACAGCGCCAGGGCAACGTGTAATCAATCCGGCCACATTGATCGACATTGCAGAGAAAACCGGTCTGATTAACACTTTAACCCTATGGATACTTAACACGGCACTGCGCCATACAGCCGATTTCTTAAAGATGGGTATTGATGTAGGTATAAGCGTCAATCTTCCGCCCAAAATGCTTGAAGACCAGGAACTTCCACAAATAGTCCAGCAAGCACTCGATATTTGGGGTGTACCCGCAGCGTACCTTACGCTTGAGATCACGGAAAGTTTGGTAATCGATAATTATGAATCCTCCCTCACAATGTTATCCAGACTGAGAGAGCTTGGCATTCGTCTGTCACTTGACGACTTCGGCACCGGCTATTCATCGCTGGCGTACCTTAAGCGCTTTCCAGTGCAGGAACTGAAGATCGATATGCTTTTCGTTCGGAACATACATAATTCACGCGAGGACAAAAATCTCGTCCGTACCATTATTGATCTGGCCAAAAATTTCAATCTGACCACAATAGCTGAAGGGGTGGAAGATCAAGAAACATTCAATCTATTACGCGATCTCGGCTGCGACCTAGTGCAGGGCTTTCTGTACAGCCGCGCGCTGTCTGACACAGATTTTATCAATTGGTATCGTCAACACACCTTAGTCCTGCATACAATATCCTTGGACGCTTCTATAAATCCAAAATCCTAAGCCACACAAGGCGCGCCATATCAACACAGTATGGCAATGGAGTTTGAATTTATAGGGTTCCCCTGGATTCTGGGGTTCATTATCATTTCCTTATTTCAATCCAATCTCGAATCCAAATAAACAATATTGCAATATTTCAAATACAATTGCATTATTATAATATGGATAAAATTACTGCAACTTCAGTATTCGAATCACTCTCTTCTGGCGTGCGGTTGGACGTGTTTCGGTTGTTGGTCAAAAAAGGGTTGGACGGTATGGTGGCGGGCGAAATCGCGACCACACTTGAACTACCGCCCACCAACCTTTCCTTCCATCTGAAAGCATTGACGCAAGCACGCCTGCTAACAGTCCAACAGGAGGGCCGATACCAACGTTATCGCGCCAATATCCCCTTGATGCTGGATCTTATTGCTTACCTGACCGAAGAATGTTGTTCCGGCAATCCTCAACAGTGTATTGATTTGCAGACGGCATCAGTCGGTTCCGCAATCGTACTCCTACCAATTACTCCAACTAAATCAAAACTCTGAACATGAACGTGCTCTTTCTCTGTACTGGTAATTCCTGCCGTTCCATCCTCGGTGAAGCGACCTTCAACCATCTTGCTCCAGCTGATTGGCGTGCCATGAGCGCGGGTAGCAAGCCCACCGGCAAGGTGCACCCGCGTTCGCTGACATTACTGGCGAGTGAGGGCATCTCCACCGACGGCTATTACAGCAAATCCTGGGAGAATCTACCCACCGCGCCCGATATAGTTATCACCGTTTGTGCCAGTGCAGCCGGAGAAACTTGCCCGGCCTACCTCGGCCCAGTGCTGCGCACCCACTGGGGCGTAGAAGACCCGGCGCATGCCACGGGCACGGATGAAGCAATTGATGCGGCGTTCATGAAGGCTTACCGCATCCTGCGTGCCCGCATCGAAGCATTTTTTGCACTGAATCTGAATGTGCTGAAGCATGACAAGACCGTTCTCAAGATCGAAATGGACAAGATTGCCAACATCGTTATTTAGAAAGGTTACTCCCTTACTCAAAGATGAGCCTAGTCGGTGTAACGTGTTTACTGAAACTGGCTTCTGAATAAATACCTTTTCCAAAGGAACCTGTTCATGAGTGAAAGCATTAAAACGTGCTGCTGTTACGTGCTGACAATTTGACAGAAAAGCTCGCCTAAATCGTACACATCAAGGGATTAACATCATGAGCATTTTTGAACGCTACCTGACAGTTTGGGTTTTTCTATGCATCATCGTCGGGGTAGTGTTAGGGCAATTGATCCCCGCACCGTTTCACTGGCTAGGTAAATTGGAGATTGCCAAGGTCAACATCCCCGTTGGACTGCTGATCTGGATAATGATCATCCCCATGCTGTTGCGCATAGACTTCATGGCCTTGCACGAAGTGCGCAAACACTGGCGTGGCATCGGTGTCACGCTGTTTGTCAACTGGGCGGTCAAACCATTTTCCATGGCGTTGCTTGGCTGGTTGTTCATCCGGCAACTATTCGCACCGTATCTGCCAGCCGAGCAACTCGACAGCTACATTGCCGGCCTCATACTGCTTGCCGCCGCACCCTGCACCGCGATGGTGTTCGTGTGGAGTCGACTGGTAAACGGTGAG
The DNA here is from genome assembly GCF_013168275.1 of Candidatus Nitrotoga sp. AM1P. Lineage (GTDB taxonomy): Bacteria > Pseudomonadota > Gammaproteobacteria > Burkholderiales > Gallionellaceae > Nitrotoga. The sequence continues at coordinate 1,085,056 of NZ_AP019547.1, forward strand.
CCGCTATTCACTTTGAGCCAAGTCGCGCTCAACGACGCCATCATGGTGTTCGCCTTTGCGCCGCTGGTGGCGCTGTTGCTGGGCATCTCATCCATCATCGTACCTTGGGATACGCTACTGGTGTCAGTGGTGTTATACATCGTGCTGCCCGTTTTAGTGGCACAGAGTTGGCGCAAGTACCTGCTGGCACGCGGCGGGATGGCAGCGCTGCAGCATGCCCTGTCCAAACTAAACCCATTCTCCATCTCCGCACTGTTGCTCACGCTGATATTGTTGTTCGCCTTTCAAGGCAAAGCCATCGTCGAGCAACCGCTCATTATCGCCATGCTCGCCGTGCCCATCATCATTCAGGTTTATTTCAATTCCGGCTTGGCTTATTGGCTGAATCGTCGCTTCGGTGAAGCGCACTGCGTAGCGGGTCCGTCGGCACTGATCGGTGCGAGTAACTTCTTTGAATTGGCAGTCGCTGCCGCCATCAGCCTGTTCGGCTTTGAATCCGGTGCGGCACTTGCCACCGTGGTCGGCGTGTTGGTAGAGGTGCCAGTGATGCTGTCCGTGGTATATCTGGTCAAGCGTAGCCATGGCTGGTACGAAGCGGGAAACAAACACGATGTAAAACCTGACCCGAAAAAATGATGCAAAGCGTGCTCCCCATCCACCCCATCGCAGGAGTTTATCGATGCAAAGCGGCTTGGACATCCAGCGCTTTTTTAATGCTTTTTGCCAGATCGACTGCCTTGCCCTTACCCCAATAATGCAGGAACATGTAGTGCGGCTGCTCCTGCGTCATATGCTGGTGAATCGCCACAATATTGATATCTTCGGCCCGCATAGTCTTTAGGATTGGTTGTAGTTCGTCTTCGAGCATTGCAAAATCGCCATCGACGACCGCTTCATCATCAGAGCCGGCAAATGCAGCCCAAGTGTTAACACCCATTTGATTGGCCACAACGATGTCATGCATTTTGGCTTCACGACCCATTACGACTTTGAACATCCCGTTGCTTGTCTGTCCTTTCATGCCAAATACCGCTTCCAAAAGCGCGGGGGTGATCCAGTTGTCACTGGCGATCACCCCCGGAAATGTTGTGACAGGTATAGGACGAGCAGCACGAATTTCGGCAATCTTGTCATAGACTTTCTTTATACCAGTTGCCAACTGATCGACGCTGCTCATGCCGCTGATGTGCATGAAGTAGACCTTGGGTTGATCGAAGAAGAAATGATTGTGGAGCGCGGTAACTTCAAGACCGGCATTCAAGGCGGTGCTCATGGCCGGATTGACTTCATCCTCGAACACAACCGTATCGCCCATCATCATCACTTGTCCATTATGGGCCGGGGTAAAAGCAGCCCATGACGTGAGACCCATAAAGGTCGGCATGGCCCATTTATCAACCTGGATTTTTACGTCGCTGCGTGGCTTAGATACCTTGAAAACATTTTCTTCCTTGGAAAAACTTCCTTTGAGGCCGGTCAACTGCTCAATCTTTGCGGTATCCAAAACGCTCGCTGAATCTGCTGCATAGGCCGTAGCCAAATTGAGGGCGAGTGCTATCGCAACGATGGCGCGTCTACAAAAAATGAAACGTAACATGGGAATCTCCTTGTATTTTGTATATAGGGAAGCGAGGGAAATTAACGCATTACAGGGGGCCAGTTATGCGTTTCCTTCTGACAGTGCCTGCACCAAGCATAGAACGCGTCGTACATCACCATGCCATGTTTGAGCATCTCGTGGTCGTCACTGAAGTTTTGCGACAGACCAAGCGACAGGGCATAAAGTCCTGACGACTGTGGCGTGAGATCGAGCCGCGAGGTGTCCGCGCCGCGCACAATGACGGCCAATTGCTGCAAAGCATTATTTTCGAGCTTATACTTCTTCAAAAAGGCGTCAAAGCTGCAAAACTCACCGTCATGTGTTAACTCGACGCCCGGTATGTCGTAGGGGATCGCGCCGGTTTCTTTGGCAACGTGCAATACATCACCGGCGGGTACATACAAAAACTCCGGCTCTTTATCAATAAATTTCGCAATCAACCACGGGCAAGCAATACGGTCAATCTTCGGGCGTTCACGGGTAATCCATTTCATAATTCACCTCACAGAATTAGAGTTTGCAGGATCAGACCGACCGCTGCGCAAGCGACGATCACCTCGATGACATTCCGCTTGAAGCGGAACAAAGCGACGGCTGCTGCCAGCGCGATGACGGCCGAAATCCAGTCGAAGGTTCCAGTAAATCCCTGCGGCCATAGTACGTGGTAGAGGAAAAACAGCGCCAGATTGAGAATTACGCCCACCACGGCAGCAGTGATAGCCGTTAATGGCGCCGTGAACTTGAGGTCGCCATGCGTGGATTCGACCAACGGGCCACCCGCCAGGATGAACAGAAATGAGGGTAGGAAGGTAAACCACGTTACCAGCGTGGCCGCCACCACACCGGCGAGGAACAGGGAGTCCGGGCCGAACAATACTTTCACATAACCGCCGACAAAGCCAACGAAGGCCACCACCATGATGAGCGGCCCCGGTGTCGTTTCACCGAGCGCCAAGCCGTCGATCATCTGCGTAGGCGTGAGCCAGCCATAATGCCCGACCGCTCCCTGATATACATAAGGCAGCACCGCATAGGCTCCGCCAAAGGTCAGCAATGCAGCCTTGGTAAAGAACCAGCCCATTTGCGTGAGCGTGTGATGCCAGCCGTAGACGGCATTCAGCAGCCCCATCGGCACAGCCCACAACAAGCCGCCCACGACGGCCATCTTGACTAGCTTGCCCCACCTGAAACGTGCATGCTCAGGCGTTGGCGTGTCATCATCGATTAGCGCTGACCCAAAGGATTTGTCGCCCTTGCCATGGCTGCCACCTGCCTTGAACTTGTCCGGTGCAATGCGGCCTCCGAGGTAGCCGATGATGGCGGCCCCTGCCACGATGGCAGGGAACGGCACATTGAGGGCAAAAATCGTAATGAAGGACGCAGCGGCAATTCCCCAAAGCACATTGTTCTTGAGCGTTCGCGAGCCGATGCGATGCGCCGCTTGTGCCACGATGGCCGTTACGGCGGGCTTGACACCATAAAATAGCCCCGCGACCAGAGCTAAGTTCCCAAAGGCAATATAGATCCACGACAGCGCGATCAAAATGAAGAGTGAAGGCAACACGAACAGCACTCCGGCGACGATACCACCCCAAGTGCGGTGCATCAGCCAACCGATGTAGGTAGCGAGTTGCTGCGCTTCCGGGCCCGGCAAGAGCATGCAGTAGTTCAGCGCGTGCAAGAAACGCCGCTCGGAAATCCAACGTCGGTTCACAACCAGTTCCTGATGCATGAGGGCTATTTGTCCAGCCGGGCCACCGAAGCTGATGAAACCGAGCTTGAACCAAAAAGCAAAAGCTTGCCGGAAACTCACTGGCTGAGGCTGGGCGTCGGTGCACTCGATGGCACGCGTATCAGGTTGGTTCATGGGTTGACACTCCTTTGCCGAAGGCGGTGAGCAGACCGTCGAAAATACCGCTCACGCTCACTAACAGTTGATCATCATCGAGAATGCTCTCACGCAGACCGGCAAGCACACTCTCCACACCGACAGCCTCGGGTGGCTGAACGCCCCCGACATCAAGATAATGCACCAACGCGCCCAGCCGCTTGAGAGCTGAACAATCCAGATCAAAACTCACCATCAGCACTTCGAAGGTGACGCGATTATTAACGTGGCTGAATGTTGCACCATCGAAGTCGAAGCCCAGAGCATTACCTGGGCAGTCGGCCGGGGACGCCAGCCAAAGCAGTTGAGCTTGTGGATCAATAAAACGTCGGATCAGCCAAGCGCTGGCTAACCGATCAACCCAGGGGCGACGACGTGTTGCCCAGATGCGTCCTTGATAGTCGGCCATTTGTAAGCGCGTAATTGCGCCTTGAACCGGATGCGGTTCGTCTGGTGCCAGCGCTCTGGCTATATCCAGTTCAAGATCCTGCAACGCGGCATCTGCCTGTTTTTGAGCCTCTCCTGGAAAGAAATCAATCTCAGCGAGGCTAGTAAAGGTTTTGCGTAGCTTGCGAGCTTGTTTGAGTAACTCCTGTGCGTCGTCAGCAAAGAGTGCGTCATGCGCCTTTGCAACATCAGTCAGCAACACCGCGAAGTCCTCGCTACGATCAAATAGCTGAACGAAGTTTGCACCATTCGGTTCCTCGATACGCAATACCAGTGCTGTTCCTTCACCAGCTCGCACGTCAGCAGCAATGGCTTCCAGTGTGTTGTTACATGAAGTGCGATCCGGCATCAAATAGACACCATCACGCAACACTATAGCGCCGGAAGCTTTAAGCGCGCGCCACGCCCTCATCCGAATCGTAGCGTTCTCGGTAGGAAGGCTGGTAATCAATAAGAGCCAGTTACTCATATAGCGAATGCTACATATTGGTAGATATCATTGCAAATTATTTTTTAGGTATGATTCTTAACTCGCCGATTTAACTCACGAGACGATACCTCCACCCTGTTCAGTAACAATTTCACACTTATCCAGCAAGTTCGAGTTGGGGCTGTCGCCTGAAAATCTACAAAATTGCGACGTGACGGTAAAATCTTAGCAGCAGAATTTTCTGTAGCATTCTGATTAATATATTATCTACAAGCCCGGGTAGCACCGCGCGCTAGGGTTATAGCCATTGCAACTGAAGGATTAACAAGGTATCTCTCTCACGCTATGTTGTAAGAGTCGTGGTGAGATTGACCGTTTGTATTTTCACGGGTAGCATAGCCGCCTTCGTTGTTTTGAAAGGCTCAGTTAAAATGCAACGCAAATTCATTGTCGGCAATTGGAAGATGAATGGCGCGCTGACCAAAAATGAAGCTTTGTTGAAAGAGGTGGCAAATGGCGTAGCGCAAATGTCGGGGGTAGATTGCGCAGTGTGTGTGCCTTTTCCCTATCTTGCACAAACGCAATCGTTGCTGCATAACACTCCCATAAAATGGGGGGCGCAGAATGCACATCAAGCCAATAAGGGAGCCTACACTGGCGAGGTGGGGGTTTCTATGTTACGTGATTTTGGCTGCGATTATGTGATCGTTGGACATTCCGAACGGCGCAACCTGTACGGTGAAAGCAGTCAGCTGGTAGCGGAAAAGTTCGCCGCGGTTCAGAAGGCAGAGTTGTTGCCCATCCTTTGTGTTGGCGAAACTTTGGAGCAGCGTGAAGCCGGTACGACAGAGGCAGTGGTAGCAGAACAGCTGGCCGAAGTTATCAAGCTGCGAGGGATACAGTCGTTCCGTACAGCGGTCATTGCCTATGAGCCGGTCTGGGCTATCGGTACTGGCAAGACTGCTACACCAGAACAGGCACAAGAGGTACATGCTTTTATACGTAAACGTATCGCCGGTTTTGATGAGGAGTTTGGTCAAGCTTTGTGTATACTTTATGGGGGTAGTGTTAATGCCTCCAACGCAGCCGAACTGTTCGTCATGCCGGACATTAATGGTGGGCTGATCGGTGGTGCATCGTTGATTGCTGAAGATTTCTTGGCTATTTGCAACGCTGGGCAAAAATAAATTCGATCTTTTGGAGTAGCACGTGGAAATTTTCGTTTGGGTTATACATGTAATAACTGCGATAGTACTGGTTGGTCTGGTGCTGATGCAGCATGGCAAAGGGGCTGATATGGGAGCTGCCTTTGGTACAGGTTCAGCTGGAAGTGTGTTTGGCTCAAGTGGCTCAGCCAATTTTCTGAGCCGTAGTACAGCGGTGGCTACGGGAATATTTTTTATTACCAGTATGTCACTAACTTATATTTATGCTAACCCATCGCAATCTCATGGTGTAATGGACAAGCACGAAGTATCAAAGTCGGTGCAGACACCACCGGCACCCGCTTCAACACCTGGCGATGCAACGGGTTCAAAGTCGCAAGAAATACCAAAATAATAAAACTATGCCGATGTGGTGAAATTGGTAGACACGCTAGCTTGAGGGGCTAGTGGCGAAAGCTGTAGCAGTTCGAGTCTGCTCATCGGCACCAAATATTTAAGCCAAAGTTTTCTGGGCTCTGGTTAATTAAACTAGAAATGCATTCCGTGCGTCAGATTTACAAGGCGCCAAATGGATGAGGGGGAGGCTCAGATGTTGGAAAATTATTTTCCGATCTTGTTGTTCATATTCGTTGCACTGGCGATGGGCGTGGCGCCGCTGCTGTTAGGCTGGCTGGCTGCGCCTAATCGCCCGGACAATGCAAAGCTCTCGCCTTATGAGTGCGGTTTTGGGGCTTTTGAAGACGCGCGGATGAAATTCGACGTGCGTTATTACCTCGTTGCCATCTTATTTATCTTGTTCGATCTAGAAATCGCATTCTTATTTCCTTGGGCAGTGGTACTGAAGGAAATCGGCTTGTTTGGGTATATTTCTATGTTAATTTTCTTGGCTATCCTCGTGGTCGGATTTATTTACGAGTGGAAAAGAGGGGCTTTGGAATGGGAATAGAAGGCGCTCTGGAAAAAGGCATCGTTACCACATCATTGGACGTATTGATTAATTATGCTCGCACGGGTTCGCTATGGCCAATGACTTTTGGCTTGGCATGCTGCGCAGTAGAAATGATGCAGGCAGGCGCTTCACGTTATGATCTCGATCGCTTTGGCATAACGTTTCGTCCCAGCCCGCGCCAGTCAGACGTGATGGTGGTAGCTGGCACACTGTGCAACAAGATGGCGCCGGCGCTACGCAAAGTATATGACCAAATGGCTGAACCACGTTGGGTAATCTCGATGGGATCTTGCGCTAATGGCGGCGGCTACTACCATTATTCCTATTCAGTCGTTCGAGGTTGTGACCGCATCGTGCCAGTGGATGTGTATGTGCCAGGTTGCCCGCCAACTGCTGAGGCACTGTTGTATGGCATTATTCAATTGCAAAACAAAATTAAACGAACTAATACAATTGCGCGCTAAATTTATGTGCAATATTCATGATAAAAAATTTAATGCTATTGGTCTCCGTTCAAATGAGAGCGATGTCTGTCATCTGAAGTGCGCGGACATATCATGCTTTGATCTACGTGACTTGCTCATGAACTCAAAAAATGCCATCGTAAAATTGATTCACATGACACCGGTGTAAAACATGGCTGCTAATTTAACCCTCCTGACTACTAACTTGACCACGATCTTCGCTAATCAAATAGTGAGCTTGGAAAATATGCTGGGCGAGTTGACTTTAGTCGTGAGTGACATTGACATGCTGGAAGTGCTGACACGCTTGCGCGACGATCCCGATCTGCGTTTCGAACAGATGATAGATCTGTGCGGGGTGGATTACTGTACTTATGGGAGTGACATTTGTGAAGGCGGTGCCTATCTAAAATCTGATATTGCTCCTGATGCCTATCCTTCTCGATTTGCAGTGGTCTACCATCTGTTGTCGTTAACCCATAACATCCGCTTACGCATGCGCGTATTTGCTGAAGACGATGATCTACCAATCCTGAGTTCCGTAGTGAACATTTGGCCGTGTGCCAACTGGTATGAGCGCGAGGCATTTGATTTGTACGGCATTGTGTTTACTGATCATCCTGATTTACGTCGCCTGCTCACTGATTACGGTTTTGTTGGCAACCCTTTCCGCAAGGATTTCCCATTATCAGGCCATGTCGAGATGCGCTACGACCCTGAGCAGCAGCGCGTAATATATCAACCGGTGTCGATTGAACCCCGTGAACTCGTTCCTCGCATCATTCGTGAAGAACATTACGGGGGTTTAAAATGAAAGCCAGAACCTTGAACGACGTAGGCACGGGCACGCAAATAACGACTCCCCTCGAAATTTTGTACCCCTCTTCTTTTTTAGGCAACAGGGGCGAAGGCTTTTATCATGGCTGAAATAAAAAATTACACCATGAACTTTGGGCCGCAGCACCCATCCGCACACGGCGTGTTGCGCCTGGTTCTGGAACTGGACGGTGAAGTAATTGAACGGGCGGATCCGCATATTGGCTTGCTTCACCGCGGTACTGAAAAACTGGCTGAGCATAAAACGTATCTGCAATCGCTCCCTTATATGGATCGCCTCGACTACGTGTCGATGATGTGCAACGAGCATGCCTACGTCATGGCCATCGAAAAACTGCTTGCTCTCGAAGTGCCACTGAGGGCACAGTATATTCGGGTCATGTTCGACGAAATTACCCGAGTAATGAATCATCTGTTGTGGCTTGGAGCACATGCACTGGATATTGGTGCAATGACCGTGTTTTTATATGCTTTCCGTGAGCGCGAAGACCTGATGGACGTATACGAGGCGGTATCTGGCGCACGGTTGCATGCAGCCTATTACCGTCCAGGCGGGGTTTATCGAGATTTACCTGATTCAATGCCCATGTATCAGGCATCCAAGATTCACAATGCCAAAGCTGTAAAAAAGATGAACGAGAACCGTGAAGGTTCCTTGCTTGATTTTATGGAAGACTTTACCAATCGTTTTCCCACCTGTGTTGATGAATACGAGACTTTGCTGACTGACAACCGAATCTGGAAACAACGTACCGTCGGCATCGGTGTGGTCACTCCGGAACGCGCGCTAGCGCTCGGCTTCAGCGGCCCCATGCTACGCGGTTCCGGTATTGTTTGGGACTTGCGCAAAAAACAACCTTACGAAGTATATAACCGCCTCGATTTCGATATTCCTGTGGGAGTCGAAGGTGATTGCTATGACCGTTATCTGGTGCGTGTAGAAGAGATGCGCCAGTCAAACCGTATTATCAAGCAATGCATTAACTGGTTACGTCAGAATCCCGGTCCGGTGATAGTAAATAATTTCAAAGTCGCGCCTCCCAAACGCGAATCGATGAAGCAGAATATGGAAGAGTTGATCCACCATTTCAAGCTGTTTACTGAGGGTATGCATGTTCCGTCCGGCGAGGCTTATGCGGCAGTAGAACATCCTAAAGGTGAGTTTGGTATATACATAATTTCCGATGGGGCGAACAAGCCTTATCGCCTGAAAATTCGTGCTCCCGGTTTTGCCCATATTGCTGCGCTGGATGAAATGGTGCGTGGTCATATGATTGCCGATGTAGTAGCGATTATTGGTACGCAAGATATAGTTTTTGGAGAAGTTGATCGCTGATGAATACCTTTAATAATTCTGAATTCGTCATTTCCGTGAACGTTCAATCAAAAAGCCAAATCTTCGCTTTTATTGTGACAACGGTATTTTTAGAGGTTCTTTGATGCTATCCGAGCAAGTTCGAGCAAAAACAGATCGTGAGCTGAAAAAGTATCCGCCCGACCGGAAGCAGTCTGCAGTTATGTCTGCATTGCGTTTCGTGCAAGATGAAAAGGGCTGGATAAACACCGACGACATGGCCGATGTTGCGGCCTATCTCGACATGCCTCAGATGAGTGTGTATGAGGTGGCGACTTTCTATAACATGTATAACCTGAAGCCCATGGGACGGCACACACTTACAGTGTGTACTAATCTGTCCTGCCAATTAGTGGGCGCCACGGAAACATTAAATTATATTAAGAACAAGCTCGGAATCGGAGTTGGCGAAGTGACAGCTGACGGTAAGTTCGGTCTGCGTGAAGGCGAATGCCAGAACGTCTGTGATGAAGCACCGCTATTTATGATCAACAACAAAAAGACGTGCGGTCATCTCACTAAGGAAAAGATCGATCAAATTTTGGCGGAATTGGATAAGGAATGAGCACCCCCATTCTTCTTAATACCATGCATTTTGACCAGCCATGGACGCTGGAAAATTACCTCAAAGTGGGTGGCTACCAGGCGCTGCGCAAAATACTGGCGGAAAAGATGACGCCCGAGTCTATCATCGCCGAAGTCAAGAGTTCCGGCTTGCGTGGTCGTGGAGGGGCTGGTTTTCCTACTGGCCTGAAATGGAGCTTTATGCCGCGCAACTACCAGGGCGATAAATATCTGGTATGCAATTCTGATGAGGGCGAGCCAGGTACCTTCAAGGACAGAGACATTCTGCGCTACAACCCGCACATTCTCATCGAAGGCATGGCTATCGCCGCCTATGCCATGGGAGTCAAGGTAGGCTACAACTATGTACACGGCGAAATTTTCGAGGCCTATGAACGCATGGAAGCAGCGGGTGAAGAAGCCCGTACGGCGGGCTATCTAGGTAACAATATATTTGGCAGCGATTTCAGTTTCGACCTGCATAATCATCTGGGCTATGGTGCTTATATTTGTGGCGAAGAAACGGCTTTGCTCGAATCCCTTGAAGGCAAAAAAGGTCAGCCGCGCTTCAAGCCACCGTTCCCGGCAAGTTTTGGTTTGTATGGCAAGCCGACCACCATAAACAACACCGAAACCTTCGCCAGCATTCCTTACATTATTATTAACGGCGGACAACAATTCCTTGAGCTGGGCAGGCCGAACAATGGCGGAATTAAATTATTTTCCATTTCCGGTCACGTTAACAAGCCAGGAAATTTTGAGGTTCCGCTCGGAACACCATTCAAAACATTGCTGCAAATGGCCGGGGGCATGCGTGGCAACCGTAAGTTAAAGGCCTGTATACCCGGTGGATCTTCCATGCCAGTTTTACCTGGCGAAATTATGATGGATCTCGACATGGACTATGATTCCGTCGCCAAGGCGGGTTCTATGCTAGGCACAGGTGCGATTATCATCATGGACGACACAACCTGTATGGTGCGCGCACTGGAGCGCCTGTCCTATTTTTATTTTGAAGAATCATGTGGTCAATGCACGCCATGCCGTGAAGGCACTGGCTGGTTATACCGAATCATAAACCGTATCGAAAAAGGGGAAGGACGTCCGGAAGATCTAGATCTTTTGCTTGACCTGTGCGAGAACATTGCAGGCCGCACTATTTGCGCGCTTGGCGATGCTGCCGCTTGGCCAGTGCAGGGCTTCCTTAAGCATTTCCGTAGCGAGTTTGAATATCACATCGAACACAAACGTTGTTTGGTGCAAGACTGACGGTTAGGTGAGCAATGATCAACATTGAAATTGACGGCAAGCACATTGAAGTCGAAAACGGATGCTCTGTGATCGATGCAGCAGATCGATTGGGTATTTATATTCCCCACTTTTGCTACCACAAGAAATTATCCATCGCGGCTAATTGTCGCATGTGTTTGGTGCAAATAGAAAAGGCGCCTAAGCCGCTACCCGCTTGTGCCACGCCAGTGGCCGAAGGCATGAAAGTTTTTACTGCCTCCGAACAAGCGGTGAAAGCGCAAAAAGGTGTAATGGAATTTTTACTGATCAATCACCCATTGGATTGCCCGATATGTGATCAGGGCGGGGAATGCGAGTTACAGGATTTAGCAGTCGGCTATGGTGGCAGCGCCTCGCGTTACAACGAAGAGAAACGCGTCGTGTTGCACAAGGATATTGGACCCTTGGTAGCTGCGGAAGAAATGAGTCGCTGTATCAACTGTACCCGTTGCGTGCGTTTCGGCATCGAAATTGGTGGTGCGATGGAACTGGGACAAGCTTTCCGAGGTGAACATGCGGAAATTATGGCTTTCATGTCCGACACGGTAGATTCCGAACTGTCCGGTAATATGATAGACCTCTGCCCGGTCGGCGCGCTTACCAGCAAACCATTCCGCTATAGTGCCCGCACTTGGGAGCTATCGCGCCGTAAATCTATTAGTCCGCATGATAGCTTAGGTTCTAACCTGGCGGTGCAGGTCAAAAACAACCACGTGATGCGTGTACTGCCAATTGAAAATGAAGATATCAATGAATGCTGGCTGTCCGATAAAGATCGCTTTAGCTACGAAGGGTTGAACTCGGCTGAACGTCTTACCAAACCGATGATCAAGCAGGGCGGAAAATGGCTGGAAGTAGAGTGGCAAGTCGCGCTGGAGTATGTGGCTAACGGGCTGCGTCAAATTGCTCATGAGGCGGGTGCAGAATACATAGGCGCATTAGCTACGCCACATTCCACGCTGGAAGAACTCTATTTATTGCAGAAACTGGTGCGCGGCTTAGGCAGCAATAACGTGGATTTCCGTCTGCGACAGTCTGATTTCAGCGCCGACGGCAAGCAGGCCGGTGCACCTTGGCTAGGTATGGCAGTGGCAGATATTAATTATGTTGACCGCTTCCTGTTAGTAGGCAGTTTCTTGCGCAAAGACCACCCGCTACTGGCGTCACGCGTGCGTCAGGCAACGAAAAAGGGCGCGCAAGTTAATCTGATACATGCTGCCGATGACGATCTGCTCATGCCGCTCGCCAACAAGGAGATAGTTCCACCAACCGAAATGACTACGGTATTGGCGCAAGTGTTAAAGGCGCTAGCCATAGCCAAGCAAGCGACTCTGGATACTAGCCTACAACAAGTCATACAGTCTGTAACGCCGTCAGCCAGCGCGCAGGCAATGGCTGATAGTCTTGCCAGCGGTGAGCGTGTTGCCATTTTGCTCGGCAACTTCGCACAGCAGCATCCCCAAGCCTCACAACTGCAACTGCTGGCACAGCACATTGCCGCGCTCTGCGGAGCAACGTTTGGCTTCTTCGGCGAAGCAGCCAACAGTGTGGGTGGGTATTTGGCGCAAGCGGTGCCTTTCACCGGTACTGCACAAGGCATGAATGCCTCTACTATGCTAACCGCGCCGCGCAAGGCTTATATCTTGCTTAATGTCGAAGTAGAACTGGATACGCAGAACCCCCAACAGGCATTAGCTGCAATGCGTGCCTCAGACATGGTTGTGGCGTTGAGCGCTTACAAACACCATGCTGTCGAGTACGCCGATGTGTTGTTGCCGATTGCTCCATTTACTGAAACCTCCGGGACTTTTGTCAGTTCCGAAGGGCGTGCGCAAAGCTTCAAGGGTACAGTCCAGCCCTTAGGCGAGGCGCGTCCAGCATGGAAGGTTCTCCGCGTCTTGGGAAACCTGCTGAATCTATCTGATTTTGATTACAACAACAGCGAAGCTGTCCGCGATGAAGTTCTGAGCGGCACAGACCTGTCTGCCAAACTTGGCAACGTCTTGCATGGTATATCGGCGCAAGCTGCAACTTGGAATGTCGCTGGGTTACAGCGCGTCAGCGATGTGCCGATCTATGCTACTGATGCCATTGTGCGCCGCGCCGCTTCGCTACAAAAAACCCGCGATGCTGCCACTCCGCATGCGCTAATGCATAGCGTGGAACTGGAAAAGCTCAACCTGCGATCCGGTGAAATGGTCAAGTTAACGCAAGGACATGGCAGTGCGCGGCTATCTGTAATCGCAGACGACAGCTTACCCCATGGTATTGTGCGCGTGGCCGCGGGCCATGCCGTCATGGCAGAACTGGGCGCAATGTTTGGAGATATTATGGTGAATCGCGCATGACAGAACTGCTGCAGTACTTGCAAAACCTGCTTGGTGTCGCTTGGCTTCCGATCTGGACAGTGGTCAAAATTCTGGTCATCGTTGTGCCCATCATGCTGACTGTGGCCTATCTGACTCTGGCAGAACGCAAGGTAATTGGCTACATGCAGGTACGCATCGGTCCTAATCGGGTCGGCTATTTTGGACTGCTACAACCGCTCGCCGACGGCCTTAAACTGCTGCTCAAAGAAATTATCATCCCGTCTGGGTCGAATAAATTTCTGTTCGTAATCGCACCCGTCCTTGCGCTGACGCCTGCTTTGGCGGCTTGGGCCGTTGTCCCGTTCGCCGATGGCATGGTGCTGGCCGACATCAATGCTGGTTTACTCTATATCCTGGCGATGACATCACTTGGCGTGTACGGCATAATCATCGCGGGGTGGGCATCAAACTCTAAATATGCCTTCATAGGTTCGTTACGCTCGGCCGCACAAATTGTGTCCTACGAAATCCCCATGGGTTTTGCCTTGGTATGTGTGCTAATGGTCTCGCAGAGCATGAATTTAGGTGACATAGTACTGGGTCAAAAAAGCAGCACGGGGTTATTCGGCTGGTATTTCATCCCGTTGTTCCCGATGTTCGTGGTGTACTTTATCTCCGGTGTAGCAGAGACTAATCGTGCGCCCTTCGACATGGCCGAAGGAGAATCTGAAATTGTAGCCGGCTTCCACGTAGAATATTCCGGTATGGCGTTTGCGCTATTTTTCCTGGCTGAATACGCAAACATGATTTTGATTGCCATACTCACCGCGATTATGTTCTTGGGCGGTTGGTTACCTCCATTTGACATTGCCCCATTTAATTTACTACCGGGAATATTCTGGCTACTAGCCAAAACGTCCTTTGTGCTGTTTCTGTTTTTATGGTTCCGTGCCACCTTCCCACGCTATCGCTATGACCAATTGATGCGCTTAGGTTGGAAGGTATTTATTCCTCTCACGCTGGTCTGGGTAGTAGTCATTGGTGCTTGGATGCAAACTCCCTATTGGCTATGGTAACAGCCAAGGATATAAAATAAATGGAAAAAATCGCAAATTTCTTCAAAACTTTCCTATTACTGGAACTAGTGAAAGGCATGGCCTTGACCGGGCGACATTTTTTCGCACGCAAAATCACAGTGCAATTTCCCGAAGAAAAAACACCACAAGGTTTTCGTTTTCGTGGCCTGCATGCGCTACGTCGCTATGCTAATGATGAAGAACGCTGTATCGGCTGCAAATTATGCGAAGCGGTATGTCCGGCGCTGGCTATCCATATTGAAACCGAAGAGCGCACTGATGGTACACGCCGTACCACACGCTATGACATTGATTTGGTCAAGTGTATTTTTTGCGGTCTATGCGAAGAAGCTTGCCCGGTGGATGCCATTGTAGAAACTCGCATTCTGGAATACCACGGTGAGAAACGCGGCGACCTGTACTACACCAAACCAATGTTACTGGCAGTGGGCGAAAAACATGAAGAACAAATTGCCAAGGATAAGGCGTTAGACGCAAAGTACCGTTAAGAACATCTTTAAAATCACTGTCATTCCTATGAAGATATGTATCCAGCTCGTTATTTTAAAATGATACTCCTGAAGCCTGCGTTGAATTGGCTTTTCATAGACGGAATGCTCACTTCAATGATTTATATAGGTGACCTTCATGGTTCCAAACACAGTTAAGGGTTTGAGAATATGTTGATGAGTTTTAATACATTAGTTTTTTATATGTTTGCCGCAATTACCGTGTTTGCCGCACTGCGCGTAATTACTGCACGCAACCCGGTACATGCTGCGTTGTTCTTGGTGTTGGCTTTTTGTAGCTCGGCTGGCATCTGGATATTACTGGAGGCAGAATTCCTAGCTATTACCCTTGTTCTAGTGTACGTCGGCGCGGTGATGGTGCTTTTCCTGTTTGTGGTAATGATGTTGGACATCAATCTGGAGCAATTGCGCGAAGGTTTCTGGCGCTGGTTTCCGTTCGGTGCAATGCTGGCTGTCGTCATGGTATTTCAGATGATATGGGTACTGGGCAACCGCCAAACGGCTGAAACTGGTGCAAAAATGATCAAGCACGCTGCCAATTACAGTAACACCAAAGAACTTGGACGTTTGATTTACACCGATTATGTGTACCCATTTGAACTAGCGGCTGTACTTCTTTTAGTAGCGATTGTAGCTGCCATCGCACTCACCTTGCGCCGTCGTAAAGATGCTAAATCGCAGGAACCGAATAAGCAGGTGTTGGTGAAGAAAGCAGACCGCCTTCGTATTGTATCGATGGTGACAGAAGGTAAAGAGGACAGCGCGCAGTAGTGGGTGATATATACCTCTGCATCATTGCTACAGAGGTATGAATCTAGTGTTTTTTTACAAAAGGTGTTGTTGAATTATTAATCGCCTTGGATGACTGATCGCAGTGTAGCGGCATCTGTCATGATTACATGAAGATTCAATAAGGAAAGTATATGTTGAACTTGAGTTTGTCGCATTATTTAGTATTCGGAGCAATCTTGTTTGCTATTGGCGTGGTGGGCATTTTTCTAAATCGGAAAAATATCATCGTACTGTTAATGTCGATTGAATTGATGTTGCTCGCAGTAAATACAAATTTTATCGCCTTCTCACATTATCTGAATGACATATCTGGGCAAATATTCGTATTCTTTATCCTCACCGTAGCTGCCGCTGAAGCAGCCATCGGCTTAGCGATTCTGATAGTGTTATTTCGTAATCTGCGTACCATCAACGTAGATGATCTCGGCAGCTTGAAAGGCTAACAGCGCAAATGAGTACTATGGAAAATCTGTATTTGCTGGTTCCTTTGGCTCCCTTAGTTGGTGCAATAATCGCCGGACTGTTTGGCAAACTACTGGGGCGGACATGGACGCATCGCATTACTATTCTGCTGGTGGCTGTGTCTTTTAGTGCCTCACTGCTAATTTTTCAGGATGTCATGGCAGGACATACATTCAACGGCACAGTTTATCAATGGCTGACTGCGGGTGATACGCGGTTCGAGGTTGGTTTCCTGATTGACCGCCTGACCGTAATGATGATGTTGGTGGTAACTTTTGTGTCTTTGATGGTGCATATTTATACTATAGGTTATATGGTTGACGATGCTGGCTATCAACGCTTCTTTAGTTATATTTCGCTATTTACCTTTTCCATGCTAATGCTGGTAATGGCCAATAACTTTCTCCAGCTATTTTTTGGCTGGGAAGCGGTCGGTTTAGTCTCTTATTTATTAATTGGTTTTTGGTATACACGCCCTACGGCAACTTACGCCAACCTTAAGGCTTTCTTAGTCAACCGTGTAGGAGATTTCGGTTTTTTACTCGGCATCGGCTTGGTACTGATGGTATTTGGCACACTGGATTATGCTTCAGTATTTGCCAGCTCACACCTTTACGCCAACGATATAGCGCCAATCCCTGGTGTATCGTGGAATGTAATTAGCGCGATCTGTATCCTGCTGTTCATTGGTGCGATGGGTAAATCCGCGCAATTTCCACTGCACGTCTGGCTACCGGACTCGATGGAGGGCCCCACTCCAATTTCCGCACTGATCCACGCTGCGACGATGGTAACTGCCGGAATCTTTATGGTGGCACGCATGTCACCGCTGTTTGAACTATCCGACACAGCGTTATCCTTTGTTATGGTGGTCGGTGCTATTACTGCGCTGTTCATGGGCTTTCTCGGTATTATCCAGAACGATATTAAGCGTGTAGTGGCCTATTCCACGTTGTCTCAACTAGGCTACATGACGGTAGCACTGGGTGCCTCTGCTTATTCAGTAGCGATTTTTCATCTAATGACCCACGCTTTTTTCAAAGCCTTGCTTTTCCTTGCCGCTGGTTCGGTGATTATCGCCATGCATCATATTCAAGACATCCGCCAGATGGGGGGCTTGCGTAAATATATGCCGATCACTTGGTTCACCTTTCTGATCGGCTCCTTGGCGTTAATTGGCACGCCGTTCCTATCCGGTTTCTATTCCAAAGACAGCATCATCGAAGCGGTGGCGTTATCGCATCTTCCCGGGTCCGGTTTTGCCTATTTTGCAGTGGTGGCCGGTGTTTTCGTGACTGCCTTCTATTCGTTCCGCTTGTATTTCTTGGTGTTTCATGGCGAAGAGCAATTTGGCAAAGCTCATTCTGTTGCACATGGCTCTCAAAATACGTCTCACGACGACCATGCTGACATCCATGTTGCACACGACGATCATCATGGTTTAGCTCCAGGCCAGAAGCCACACGAAACCTCATGGGTAGTCTGGATACCTTTGGTGTTACTCGCGATCCCTTCTGTGATCATTGGTTACCTTGCTGTCGAGCCGATGTTGTTTGGCGACTATTTCAAGGGGGCAATTTTTATCAACCACGAGTTGCACCCGTCCATGGAAGAACTGAGACACGAGTTCCACAGCGCTTGGGCCATGACAATACATGGGCTATCTTCTTTACCATTTTGGCTGGCAATGGCCGGGGTATTGATGGCGTGGGTTTTTTACCTGAAAATTCCGAGTATTCCTGAAGCGATCAAACAAAAATTTAGTTTCATCTATACAGTGCTGGACAACAAGTATTATTTTGACCGTTTTAATGATTGGTTCTTTGCCTCTGGTGCCCGCAAGGCGAGTGGCCTCTTATGGAAATTTGGCGATATAAAACTGATTGATGGCCTAATGGTAAACGGCACTGCGCGTTTGGTCGGCATGTTCTCCAACGTATTGCGTCACATTCAGACTGGTTACATTTACCACTATGCGTTTTCCATGATTATCGGCGTGTTTCTGCTGCTTACGATACGCACTTGGTTCGAATAATACGCACAGCGAGAAACTGAAGGAATAAGCATGATTTTTGGATTTCCCCTATTAAGCGTTGCCATCTGGCTGCCCATTATTTTTGGTATGCTGGTTCTAGCCACTGGCAACGATCGCAATGCACCGTTAGCGCGTGTCATTGCACTTGTTGGTTCAATTCTTGGCTTTCTGGTTACTATTCCGCTGTATGTTGGTTTTGACAAGATGACCAGTGCCATGCAGTTCGTGGAATTGCATAACTGGATTACCCATTTCAACATCCACTATCACCTCGGCGTAGACGGCATTTCGGTGCTGTTCGTCCTGCTTAACAGTTTCTTTACCCCGCTGGTTGTAATCGCTGGCTGGAAAGTAATCGATAAGCGTGTAGCACAATACCTTGCTGCATTTCTCATCATGTCCGGCTTGGTCAATGGCGTATTTGTCTCGCTCGACGCGGTGCTGTTCTATGTGTTCTGGGAAGCCATGCTAATCCCGATGTTCATCATTATTGGTGTATGGGGCGGCTCTAATCGCGTTTATGCAGCGGTCAAGTTTTTTCTGTATACCTTTTTCGGTTCGGTACTAATGCTGATTGCACTGCTATACCTATACATCCAGTCCGGTGGTAGCTTCGCGATTCTCGATTATCACCAGATGGCTATCCCGATGACTGCGCAGATACTAATATTTATTGCCTTCTTTATGGCATTCTCGGTAAAAGTACCCATGTTCCCGGTGCATACTTGGTTGCCCGATGCCCACGTAGAAGCGCCTACCGGTGGCTCTGTGGTGCTGGCGGCGATCCTGCTGAAAGTCGGAGCGTATGGCTTTATTCGCTTTTCCATGCCTATCGTGCCGGATGCCAGCCACTACCTTGCTGGCGTGATGATCGCGCTGTCGCTGATCGCAGTGGTATATATTAGTCTGGTTGCATTGACCCAAACCGACATGAAAAAACTGGTGGCGTACTCCTCTATCTCGCATATGGGTTTCGTTACGTTGGGTTTTTTTATTTTTAATGCCTACGGCATGGAGGGCGCGCTATTACAGATGATTTCGCATGGCTTTATATCAGGTGCGCTATTTCTGTGTATAGGTGTGTTGTATGACCGCATGCATACACGCAATATCGCCGACTATGGCGGCGTGGCCAACAAAATGCCAGTGTTCGCCGCATTCTTTATACTATTTGCCATGGCAAATGTCGGACTACCCGGCACCAGCGGTTTTGTCGGTGAATTCATGGTGATAATGGGTACGGTCAAAGTTAATTTCTGGTACGCCTTCGCTGCCGCTAGCATACTGATTTTCGGCGCAGCCTACACGCTGTGGATGATAAAACGAGTGATCTTCGGCGCGGTGACCAACCAGCACGTAGCACAATTAACCGACATTAATTTGCGCGAAAAGCTGATGTTCGTTATTTTGGCACTGACCGTGCTGGGCATGGGCCTGTATCCATTACCATTCACCGAAATCATGCACGCATCCGTAAACGACTTGCTGGTCCATATTGCCCGCTCCAAGTTATAAGCTATCACCCACCGAGGAATTTATGAGTTACTTGTCCACCCTATCCTCCGCCTACGCAGAAATTTTTCTGCTGGTGATGGCGAGTTCGATCCTGATCGTGGATCTGTTTGTCACCCACCCGCATAAAACGCTGACCTACATATTAGTGCAACTGACCCTTCTAAGTTGCGCACTGATTACCGTGATAACCCATGAACCCGGCGTGGTTCACCTTTTCAATAATATGTTCGTGGACGACTTAATGTCCGATGTACTCAAACTATTAAGCTATCTTACTGTATCCATGGTGCTGGTATATTCACGTAGCTATTTGATATTACGTGGACTATTCACGGGCGAGTTCATGGTGCTGACATTATTCGCCCTGCTCGGCATGATGGTGATGATTTCCGCTACTCACTTCCTTACTCTGTACATTGGGCTGGAATTGCTATCGCTCAGCCTGTACGCGATGGTTGCGCTGCAACGCGACTCCGCCATTGCCACTGAAGCAGCGATGAAATATTTCATTTTAGGCGCACTTGCTTCCGGCTTGCTATTGTACGGAATGTCCATGTTATATGGCGCTACCGGCACACTTGGCGTTACGGCGATCTCCGATGCCATCACGCACGGTGTGGAAAACAAGGCACTGCTCGTGTTCGGCTTGGTATTCATTGTGGCGGGCCTAGCTTTCAAGCTTGGCGCCGTTCCATTTCATATGTGGGTGCCGGACGTTTACCACGGCGCACCAACTGCTGTAACCATGCTGATCGGCTCCGCGCCCAAGCTAGCCGTCTTCGCTTTCGTTATGCGAATTTTAGTGGACGGCTTACAGCCGCTGGTGATGCACTGGTCCGGTATGCTGGCTATCCTCGCTGTGCTGTCTATGGCTATTGGCAACATTACCGCTATTGCACAGACTAACCTTAAACGCATGCTGGCTTACTCCACGATCGCGCATATGGGCTTTTTTTTGCTAGGCGTATTGAGTGGCGGCATTGATGGTTACAGTTCCGCCATGTTCTACGTAGTGATTTATGTGTTAATGAGCCTTGGTGGTTTTGGTATGATCATGCTGCTATCGCGTGAAGGTTTCGAGGCGGACATGCTCAACGACTTTAAGGGACTTAACCAGCGCAGCCCATGGCTCGCTTTCATGATGCTTATACTAATGTTCTCTATGGCAGGGGTACCCCCAACGGCAGGCTTCTACGCCAAACTTTCTGTTCTACAGGCAGTAGTGGGCGCCGGGTATGTTCCTCTTGCTGTGATAGCGGTGCTGTTCTCGTTAATAGGCGCATTTTATTATTTGCGTATTGTCAAATTAATGTATTTCGATGCCCCAGAAACTCATCTCCCGATTTCCATCCAGCCTGACAACGGCCTGCTGATTTCCATTAACGGGCTGGCGATATTGGCCTTGGGTATGATGCCCAGCGCATTGATAACAGTATGCGCAGTGGCAGTGCAGAAATCATTGATGTTGCATTAAGCATATCTACAATATCAAAAATAAAAAATTGGTACGTTATCCCCGCTTGTGCCGGTTGCTGGTTTCCAGCGCAAGTACAAACCCATCCGTTATCATTGTGTAAAATTGCCGACCCTCGGACAATTGACCCATTTATCTTGAAGTTTGAGTATTTGTCATCTCCAAGAAGCGATTTAATCAGATATGTACTTAATTAAAAAATTAAATACAATAAATTAAACAAACAAACAGGGTTTACCAAGGTGAACATCCAGTGAACGTCATCACGATTCCTTTGCTTGCTACATTATTGCTAATATTTGCTAATTCTGAAACGCAGGCGGCTGGCAATAAGAAAAAAGCTGCTACGCCTTCTGTGCAGAAAAAAGAATTAACGCCAAAAGATGAGTTTCTGTTGTTACAGAAATCTGCTGCTCAGGGAGTTGCTGAGGCGCAATACAATTTAGGTTGGATATATTCCAAGGGTGAAGGCGTGCCCAAGGATGCTGCCAAGAGTTTTGAGTGGTTTCAGAAAGCAGCTGCTCAGGGGCACGTCGAAGCGCAATTTTTCCTCGGCGTGATGTATGCAAAAGGGGAAGGAATACCCAAGGATTCTGCTAAAGCTATTGAGTGGTTCCAGCAAGCGGCTACTCAAGGACATGCTGAAGCGCAATTCTTCCTTGGAATAATATATTCCTATGGCGAAGGCGTCACCAAGGATGTTACGAAAGCAATAGAGTGGTATCAGAAGGCGGCGGCTCAAGGGCATATTGAAGCGCAATATAACCTTGGCTGGGTGTATTCCAATGGCGAAGGGGTTACTAAGGATGCTGCCAAAACTTTTGAGTGGTTTCAGAAAGCAGCTGCTCAGCAACATGCCGAAGCACAATACAATCTAGGCGTGATGTATCGAAATGGTGAAGGCGTACCAAAGGATCCTGTTAAAGCCATTGAATGGCTCCAGAAATCGGCTGCTCAACAACATCCCGAAGCACAATACACTCTAGGCGTGATGTATCGGGATGGTGAAGGCGTACCCAAAGACGCTGCAAAAGCCATTGAATGGCTTCAAAAAGCGGCTAGTCAAGGACATGCCAAAGCACAATTCTTACTCAACACGTAAGTGTGTCCTGAATTTTGTGTAACGGAATTGGTTTATGCTACAGGATCTGTTTCCCCATACTGGATAAGTAAGCAATCAAGCGCACCTTTACAGCCCCCGATGAGCTCTCCGCTTTCCCATCTTTTCTTAAACAGATTGCAACACCTGTAACGGTGACATCTGCGCCACACGCCGCGTAGCCAACCATCCTGCCAAGGTCACCGTAACGATCCCCCCTCCCACACCAACCAACCAGATTAACGCGCTGGGATGATAAGGAATTTCCAGAACTTTAATTGCCAACACCCAACCCAGCAAGGTTCCACCTGCGGCTGCGAATAGGCCACTCAATGCGCCTAACACGGCAAATTCAGTCAGGTGCAATCGCCGCAAATAACGACTGTCGGCCCCCAAAGTACGCAGAATGGCGGCCTGTTGAATGCGTTCATCTTGCGTAGCGAGCAGTGCAGCATAGAGCACAGCCAAGCCACTTAACAGGGTAAACAAGAAAACCGCGCTCATGGTTTGAGCTATCTGGTCCATAATTTGGCGCACTTGTTCGATCACCGCATCGGTATCTATCAGCAGCAGGCTGGGGAAGGCTTTAATCAACGCATCGCTTGCCTGCGCCTTGTCAGCTGGCAAATAGAAGCTGGTCAAATAACTGGCCTGATAATCTATCAGCGTATTAGACGCAGTGATTACGTAAAAATTTACCTGCATGGAATCCCACTGCACCTTGCGCAGGTTTACCACTTGCGCACTGAACGGACTGCCCGCCACGTCGTAAGTCAGAGTGTCGCCCATGTTGATACCCAACGTTTTGGCAATACCCTCTTCCACCGATAACACTGATGACGCGCCCTGCTTCCACCATACACCCTGTACTAAAGCATTATCAGTTGGCAAATGATCTGACCAGGATAGATTGAACTCACGTTCCACTAGCGCACGTGCACGCGCCTCGGAGTAATTGTTCCCGCTGATCGCGTGATTATTGATTGCGATCAGCCGCCCCCGCACCATGGGAAATAATTGTGGCGCAGGTAATTGTCGCTGTATGAAGAAATTTTTTATCGCGGCACGCTGATCGGGCTGGATGTTGACAATAAAACGATTCGGCGCATCCGGCGGCATGCGCCCGCGCCAGCTTTCCAGCAGGTCGGCACGCACAAAAGTAAGCAGCAGCAAGGCCATGCCGCCTAAACTCAGTGCCACAATTTGCAGCGCATTAGTGCGCCCGTGCCTGGCCAAATTCGCAAAGGCATAGCTTCCGCGCAGGGGTAGCCATGTCAAAGTACGCACGGCAAGCCAGGCCATCAGGCCGAACAACAGCATGCCAGCTGTCAAGCCCCCCAACACGGTCAAGCCCAGCTTGAGCGAACCAGCCTGCCATAGAAATAACACGCTCAGCACCGCAGCACCTGACACATACAGTAAGCCGGTACGCGCCGGGGGCATGCCCAATTCACGGCGAATAACACGCAACGGAGACACTTTTTTCAACTGCCACAACGGCAAAAAGACAAAGCCAAGTAACAGTGCCATGCCGCTGGCCGCAGCCTGCCACAATGGCAGCCAGCCGGGCTGGGGCAAAGCAGCCTCACGCATGCTCTCGATGGACTGCACCAGCGCAAATTGAGCCGCATAACCAAGTAAATCACCCAACAATACGGCAAATACGCCCAGCAGCAAAAACTGGTACATGAAAATACGCAATACCTGCCCCTGCGTTGCTCCCAAACAGCGCATCATGGCGCAGGTATCGAGATGGCGCATGATGAAATGGCTCGCGGCCAGCGCCATAGCCACACCTGCCAGCACTACGGCAGTAAGCGCTGCCAGCCCTAAAAAATGTTCGGCACGCTCCAACGCAGTTCGAATTTCCGGGCGCGCGTCGCGCACGTCCTCCAACTTTTCACCCATTACCAGCTGTTTTTTTAGCCAGGCACGCAAGTTGGCAAGCTGTTCCGAGTCGCCTGCAAACAGAATTTTATAGCTGATACGGCTGCCAGGTTGAACTAGGCCGCTAGCTGGCAAATCGGCCGCATTTATCTGCACGCGCGGTGCAAAACTGGCGAAGCCGACAGACTGATCCACGTCGCGTACCATGCGCGCAGCCACGCGCAAGTGCAGCGCGCCAATAATAACTTCATTACCCAGCTGCAAGCCCATGCGTTGCAGCAAACGCTTATCCGCCCATATTGTGCCGGGTACCGGTATGCCTTGCGCGACATGCTGCGTGCCATCGTCAATATGAATTTGACCGCGCAACGGATAGCCTTCTTCCACCGCCTGAATTTCCGCCAACACATTTTGTTGGTCATAAACCACCATGCTGGGGAAAGTAGCAATTTCGACCACGCGCAGACCCCGTTGCAATGCGGCTGCCCGATAAGCTGGTGGGAATGGATGGGTAGAGACAAGGCGCAGATCGGCACCCAAAAGGCTAGTAGCTTCCTGCTGCAGAGCCAAGCCAACCCGATTGGCAAACAGTCCCACTGTAGCAATACTACCCACCGCCAGCACCAAAGCAATAAGCAGCACACGCCATTCCCCAGTGCGCCAGTCCCGCCGCAGCATGAGCCATGACAAATACAACGTATTCACGACACAATCCGCCCTGCAGCCAGATGCAACTGCCGACCACACTGTTGTGCCAACACATTATCGTGAGTCACTAATATGAGAGTGGTGCCCTGCGCACTGTTTAACTCCAACATCAGATCAATAATCTGACCGCCCGTGGCGGCATCGAGGTTGCCTGTGGGTTCGTCTGCGAACAGGATTTTTGGCTGCACAACAAACGCACGCGCCATCGCCACGCGCTGTTGCTCGCCACCGGACAAATGTTTGGGTAAATGGCTCAGACGCGCGGCCAACCCCACGCGCTGCAAGGCAGCCATAGCACGCTCGCGCGCATCGGACGCGCCATGCAATTCCAGTGGCAGCATCACGTTTTCCAGCGCGGTCAAGGCTGGCAGCAACTGAAATGATTGGAAAACAAAACCTGCCAGACGACCACGTAAACGTGCGCGTTCATCCTCATCGAAAGAAAAAATATCAACTCCGTCGAGGTATACTGTCCCACTACTGGGCACATCCAGTCCAGCTAACAGTCCCAACAGAGTAGACTTACCGGAACCAGACGCACCCAAAATAGCAAGACTATCACCCGGCTCGACGGTAAAATTGACCTCGTGCAAGATAACAAGAGGCTGGCCACCACTTTCTACTTGCTTACCCAGATTCATTGCCTGCAAAATAGACGCCATGAAATTTTCAACTTTCTTTAAATCAATTTTATTATGTGCATGTTGCCTGCTATCTGGGGTAAGTGGCGCACAACAACAAACCATACTGGTGCTTGGCGATAGTTTATCGGCGGCGTATGGCATTCCACGGGCATCGGGCTGGGTCAACCTGTTGCAGCAAGAATTACAACGCAGCCATCCACAATATAAAGTAGTTAACGCCAGCATCAGCGGCGAAACAGCCAGTGGCGGACGGCAGCGCATTGCCCCCGCTTTGCGCCAGCATTCCCCCAGCATTGTCATTCTGGAGCTGGGGGCCAATGACGGCCTGCGCGGCACGCCTATCGCTGACATAGAGACCAATCTCAGCGCTCTTATCCAACAATCGCAGAAAGACAACAGAAAAGTGCTGCTAATTGGGATTCAGTTACCACCCAATTATGGCAAAAACTACACCGATCAATTCAAGGCGCTTTATTCCCGGTTGGCGCAGCGGCACAAGGTGGAGCTGGTGCCGTTCATGCTGAAAAATATTCAGCCGGAGCAATTTCAGACCGACAACTTGCACCCCACAGCGTCGGCGCAAGCACAAATCCTTCAAACTATTCTGGACAAACTGAAACCCCTATTGAAGGCGAACACTCTCTAAAGGCGCAGTGTTTAACGAAGCTTGATGCCAGCCTGTGTAGATAAACCCGGAAAAGCGCTCGCCATTCCTGCACCGAAACGCTTGGCGAGGCGCTCTGCGATACCTTCATGAGTAGTGAAATCGACAATATCCTCTGCCTTGATTACATCGCGCGCCACACTTTCCATATTGCCCATGCTATCCGCCAAACCAAGCTCAATGCTCTTTTGACCGGTCCAGATCAAGCCACTGAATATATCAGGTGATTCCTTCAAACGTTTACCACGTCCTTGTTTCACTACCTCAATAAATTGCTGGTGAATTTCGGCGAGCATATTTTTAGCATGTTCCTGCTGTCCAATATTGACTGGCGAAAATGGGTCCATAAAACCCTTGTTCTCACCCGCCGTCATCAAACGGCGCTCCACACCCAGCTTGTCCATCGTTCCAGTAAAACCAAAACCATCCATCAACACACCAATTGACCCAACCAGGCTCGCTTTATTGACAAAAATTTTGTCTGCTGCCGCCGCCACGTAATAGCAACCGGAAGCGCATATATCCTCAATCACTACGTACAACGGGATTTTTGGGTACTTGGCACGTAAACGGTGAATTTCATCATTAATATAACCCGATTGCACCGGACTACCGCCAGGGCTATCCATACGCAAAATTACCCCTTGCGTGTGGCTATCCTTGAATGCATCCTGCAGGCTGGTCATAACACTGTCGGCATTGGCTGCGGTCTCTGCCGCAATCACACCATGCATATCCACCAGTGCGGTGTGCTTGCCGCTTAACGGCGACTCGGATTTCCCTATCCAACCGAGAAACAGAAATAGCAGGACGCATAAATAGCCAAACGTCAACACTTTGAAAAAAATACTCCAGTGACGCGCCCGGCGCTGCTCCTGAATGGCCGACATAGCAAGCTTCTCCAGCACGCCACGTTCCCAGTTGCTATTTTGTTCTGACATAATTATTCCTCAATAAAAACTGCATCCAGTATATCAGGCGTATTCTTTAAACCATGCACGCAGTCCGACAAAATCGTCCAGCAACGCTAGCGGTTTCAAAACACGCAACTGGTCTACCGGGTGCGCACCATGCGTCATGCCAATCGCGTCCACGCCGGCGTTACGCGCCATCTGCAAATCATGTGTGGTATCACCCACCATCAGCACACGCGGCGCTATAACGCCAAGCTCATCCATAATTTCCAGCAGCATCGCTGGGTGCGGCTTGGAAAATGTTTGGTCTGCAGTGCGGGTAGCATGGAAGTAACATTCCATCCCGCTTGTCTGCATGGCCCGCTTTAACCCCTGCCGGCTTTTGCCCGTTGCCACTGCCAGCCAGTGCCCCGCAACGTGGAGCTCCGCAATGGTCTGCTGCGCTCCCTCGAACAATGGAATAGCCTCATCCTGTGCAAGGAAATGATGGCGGTAACGTGCCACCAGATCATCGCGCTGATTCTCCTGTAAATCCGGCACGGCTTGGCGTAGCGCCTCATGCAACCCCAGGCCAATTACATACCTCGCAACGACATCGCTAGGCTCGGTTAAGCCCAAATCCCGACATGCAGCCTGGATTGAACCCGCTATCACAGCGGTGGAGTCCATCACTGTGCCATCCCAGTCAAACACAATCAAATCATAATGTTTCGCCATTAGAATCTACCAAAAAATGAGGCGCGGATATTAGCATTTTTGGCGGCATCACTATTCAATTAGCGTGCAACACTTTATTCGTCACAAAGTTTTTCTATTCAACTCATCCATAAACCCTTGCAATTCCTTCGGCAACGGCGCACTCAGTTGCATAGCCTCAGCCGTCAACGGATGGGCCAAAGTAATGCTGTGCGCATGCAGGAACATGCGCTTTAAGCCCTGCTTAATCAATTCTTTGTTTCGCGCGAAATCGCCGTACTTATCATCGCCCGCGATAGGAAAGCCCAGATGAGAAAGATGCACACGAATTTGGTGGGTGCGTCCAGTTTTAAGCTGAGCTTCAAGCAAGCTGAATTCAGGCCAACTTTTTTGCAGGGTAAAGATAGTGTGCGAGGTTTGCCCATCTTCGCGCACCATTACGCGTTTTTCACCATTCTGAGTGTTAAATTTGTGGAGTGGTAATTTAACGTGCTGTTTAACATTCTGCCACTTGCCTAATACTAAGCACAGGTACCGCTTGTCGTTTTTTCCATCGCGCATTTGCTCGTGCAGGTTGATCAGGGCAGAGCGCTTCTTCGCCAGTAGTAGCACGCCCGAAGTTTCACGATCCAGGCGATGAACCAGTTCCAGAAATTTGGCTTGCGGACGGGCACTACGCAATTGCTCAATAATGCCGAAGCTAACTCCACTTCCGCCATGTACCGCTACTCCAGATGGCTTGTCGATCACCAACAGCGCATCGTCTTCATATAAGATAGGAAACTCAAGTGCTGGGACATAGTCACGATCTTGCGCTTCAGCTACCCGCACCGGTGGAATACGCACATGATCGTCCAGTTGTAGGCGATAAGTTTGATCCACGCGCTTTTTATTCACGCGCACTTCACCACTACGCAGAATACGATAGATGTGACTCTTGGGAACCCCTTTAAGATATTTACATAGAAAATTATCAATGCGCTGATCGCAACTACCCTCGTCGATCTTAGTCCAGGTTACAGATTCTTTGCGTAAATTATTCATTATGCTTATACTTCCCGATAACGCGTATTGGCTAACGGAAAAACGGGATGCGAATTCCCCGTGAGTGTGGAGCAGGCAACAATGCCGCCGCCCCGATCCAACGCAATCCGGTTAATGTCACTCACCGGAAGAAGCAGTGATAGTAATTGATTTGCGCGCTCAAAGCACCTGTGGATTTTTTTCCGTGTCGCCCCTATAACAAACTATTGGCGGCACCCGTTGATTATTAACAAGCTAATAACGAGAACAATATTTTGAACAACCGTCGACATCGCTATATCAGCATTGTTTGCACGACTCTTATTCACTTTCTCGCGCGCGGTTAGCCGTGTGTAGACTTGTTCTGCCCGTGTCAGAGCGCGGGAGAAAATATAATGAAACGCATGTTATTCAATGCGACACAAGCGGAAGAACTCCGTGTCGCCATTGTCGACGGTCAAAAATTGATCGACCTCGACATTGAATCCGCTAGTAAAGAGCAACGCAAAAGTAATATATACAAGGCCATAATTACCCGTATCGAACCCAGCTTGGAAGCAGCCTTCGTCGAATATGGTGGCAACCGCCACGGTTTCCTGCCATTCAAAGAAGTTTCCCCCATTAATTATCTGAATCAAGAAGGTAGCGGCCGTCCCAGCATCAAGGAAGCATTACGCGAAGGCCAGGAACTACTTATTCAGGTGGAAAAAGACGAGCGCGGCAATAAGGGGGCCGCACTAACTACTTATATTAGTCTGGCTGGCCGCTACATTGTGCTAATGCCCAATAATCCCAGCGGTGGCGGCGTATCTCGCCGTGTCGAAGGTGAAGAGCGCAATGAACTGCGCGACATCCTGTCACAATTAGAAGTGCCGCAAGGTGCAAGTATTATTGCGCGCACTGCTGGAATTGGCCGTAATCTAGAAGAGCTGCAATGGGATCTCAACTACCTCAAACAATTGTGGGATGCCATTGAAAGCGCAGCAAAAACCGAAAAAGCACCCTCGCTGATCTACCTCGAAAGTAGCTTGGTGGTACGCGCCATACGCGACTATTTCCACCCTGAAATCGGTGAAATTCTAATCGACACGGATGATATCTATCAGCAGGCTCGCGCTTTCATGAGCACGGTCATGCCAAACAATGTCCATGTGATCAAACGATATCAAGATGACGTACCTTTATTCTCGCGCTTCCAGGTTGAGCATCAGATCGAATCAGCACATGCACGCCAAGTAAATCTTCCCTCCGGTGGCGCTATTGTTATTGATCATACCGAGGCACTCACTGCAATCGATATCAACTCAGCACGCGCCACGCGCGGCGCAGATATAGAGTCGACCGCGCTCAACACCAACCTGGAAGCTGCCGAAGAAATTGCACGGCAGATGCGTCTGCGCGATTTGGGTGGTCTGATCGTAATCGATTTTATCGATATGGAGAGCACCCGCAACCAACGTGAAGTGGAAAATCGCCTGCGCGATGCATTACACTATGACCGTGCGCGTGTGCAGACGGGGAAAATCTCGCGCTTCGGCCTGTTGGAATTATCGCGCCAACGCTTACAACCCAGCCTGGAAGAAACCAGTCACACCCCCTGCCCCCGTTGTAACGGCATCGGCCATATCCGCGGCATCGAATCTTCCGCCTTGCACATCCTGCGTATCATTCGGGAAGAAGCGATGAAAGAACACAGTGCCGCTATCCACGTGCAAGTGCCATTAGATGTCGCCACCTTCTTGCTTAATGAAAAGCGCGCTGAAATCCACCAAATCGAATCACGGCTAACGGTGGTCATTACGCTGATTCCCAATGCAAATATGGAAACGCCGCACTATACCGTGACTCGTTTGCGCCAAGACGACATGACCGCCGAAAACTTGCAAGCCAGCTACAAGTTAGTGGCGATACCAGAAGCAAACCATGTCACTGCCAAAGCCGCGCAAGAAACCAAACCACAGCGCCCCCAAGCGGTAGTTCAAGGTGTCACGCCCCCACAGCCCGCTCCAATGCGAGCAGTCGGGGGGGCCTCGCAACCTTCTATTTTTACTAAGCTGATAGGCTGGTTCAAGTCACTGGGTGCGGAAAAAACGCCCGAAAAGGTGATCACCAAACCGCGCACCAATAACCCACCTCGACGTGAACGAGAAAACCGTAACTCAAGTGGTAATCGCCCGGATAGTAATCGACCAGAAGGCAACCGTCAGCGCAATAATCCACGTCGTGACCGTGAAGAAGTTCATCCACGCGTAGAAAAAAATGGGCAAACAGCACCCAAAACACAAGAACCGCGCGCTGCACGTCCGCCCCGGCCACCGCGCGTACCAGTCGAAACAGCGGTATTAGAAAGCATCGCAAAAGTTGCCCCTGTGACTGAACCAACAGAAGAAAATAGCCAGAGCACTGGACGTAAGCGCGGTCGGCGCGGTGGCCAGCGCGAACGCGAACGGCGTGATCAACAGGCAGCGGGACAACTACTAGCCAGTGAAGAACCTATCCTGACCGAAACCACGCCTAATGCGGTAATGAACGCCGTTGAAATCACACGCCATAGTGAAACCGCAGAACCAAAAAATATTCAAAATATAGAACCGCGCCAGCTTTTTGTTGAGCAGGTACATACATCAACTCAAGCCAGCTCAACAACCAATGGCAACGGATTGTTGGTGCAGATTGAAACTGACGCAGTCAAACGTTCTTCAGCAGCGGCAGCCGCTGCCCAGGTTGAAACTGCACCGCCAGTATCACGTCGCCGCTCACGTCCACGTGAAATTTACAGTATGGAAAACAACGAGCCGTTGGTACAGATCGAGACTCAACAAACTTTGAGCTGATAGTTGAACCAGTAGCATTGCTACAAAATAATGTAGAACGTAAAATTAATAAAGCCGCGCAATATAATAACTGCGCGGCTTTATTATTTTCCTACATCATTCAACATCAAAAACATACGCAACAACACAACCTACCACTTTACATTAAAGTCTTCTGAATATGTCGTAATAAACCATCTGACGCATCCTCCACCATATCAAGTACACGCTCGAAACCGTCTACTTCACCATAATATGGATCGGGAACTTCACGCTCATTATGTCGGCTGGCATATTCCAAAAACAATCCCAAACGCCCCCGCGCTTTCACTGGGCATAAACGTTGCAGAATGCCAAGATTGGCATCGTCCATCGCCAGCACATAATCAAAACGAGTAAAATCGGCAACCTCAACCTGTCGCCCACGCAGCATGCTCATGTCGTATCCACGCTGTAACGCAGCACGCTGAGTTCGCGGGTCCGGCGGATTACCAATATGATAATCATGCGTACCTACCGAATCAATCAGGATATGCTGTGCCAACCCCGCTTCCTCAACGCGTGCGCGGAACACTACTTCAGCGGTGGGTGACCGACAAATATTTCCCATGCAGCAAAATAAAACGCTAACTTTTTTCAATTATTCTACTCATTACAATAAAACCGTATTGTAATGTATCGGTAATTCAAATTCTCTAACTCACAGTGGGGACATAAATACACTCTCCCGCAGCTTCTTCAATTGATCGCGCAATTCACTGGCACGCTCAAATTCGAGGTTTTTCGCTGCTTGCAGCATCTCTTTTTCCAGCCGTTTAATTTCCTTGGCAAGATCACGTTCACTCATCGCCAAGTATTTTTCCTGATCTTGCTCTATTTTCAATTGCTTGCGCGCAGCGTCTGGCTCATAGCTGCCCTCAATAATGTCTTTTATGCGCTTCTGCACACCTTGGGGAGTAATGCCATGCAGTTCATTGTGCAATAACTGCTTGTTCCGCCTGCGCTCAGTTTCGTCGATAGCGCGGCGCATCGAATTGGTAACTTTATCAGCGTAGAGTATTGCGCTACCGTTAATATGGCGCGCAGCGCGGCCTATGGTTTGAATGAGTGCACGCTCCGAACGCAAAAAGCCTTCCTTGTCAGCATCAAGTATCGCTACCAGTGACACCTCGGGGATGTCCAACCCCTCACGCAGCAAATTAATACCGACCAGCACGTCAAACATGCCCAAACGCAAATCACGAATGATTTCCACCCGCTCCACGGTCTCAATATCTGAATGCAGGTAACGCACTTTAATACCGTGCTCGGAAAAATATTCGGTCAAATCTTCCGACATGCGCTTGGTCAGTGTGGTGACCAGCACTCGCTCACCCTTAGCCGTGCGCAGATTAACCTCAGACATCAAATCATCAACTTGGTGCGTAGCCGGCCTCACTTCAATTTGAGGATCAACCAATCCAGTCGGACGCACCAATTGTTCAACCACTTGCCCGGTATGCTCTGCCTCAAAAACAGCCGGTGTCGCAGAAACGAATATGGATTGACGCATTACGCGTTCAAACTCGTCAAAACGTAGCGGACGGTTATCCAGCGCGGATGGCATTCTGAAACCGTAGTTGACCAGATTTTCCTTACGCGCTCGATCACCTTTGTACATGCCGCCGATCTGCGGAATGGTAACGTGGCTTTCATCTATAAACATCAACGCATTGGGCGGAAGATAATCAATCAGTGTAGGTGGTGGCTCTCCCGCCTTGCGTCCAGACAGATGGCGCGAATAATTTTCGATGCCTTTGCAGAAACCGATTTCATTCAGCATTTCCAGATCGTGACGCGTACGCTGTTCGATACGCTGCGCTTCCACCAATTTATGTTCGCGCTGAAAAAAATCTATGCGCTCAGCCAGCTCAACTTTAATGGTTTCTATGGCCTTTAATGTGGTGCTACGCGGCGTGACATAGTGGCTGGACGGGTACACGGTAAAACGCGGCACGCGGCTCAAAATATGGCCGGTAAGTGGATCAAATAGCGACAAGCTTTCCACTTCATCGTCAAACATCGTCAGTCGTAATGCATGTTCGCTATTTTCTGCCGGAAAGATGTCGATTACATCGCCGCGCACTCGAAAATGCCCATGCGAAAAATCCACATCATTGCGCTCATACTGCATCTCTGTAAGACGCTTGATTGCGTCCTGCCGTACTAATTTTTCATGCTCGCGCAGGTGTAGAACCATGCCGTGATAATCTACCGGATCGCCGATTCCATAAATGGCCGAAACGGTGGCCACAATCACCACGTCCTGTCGCTCCAACAGTGATTTGGTGGCCGACAGGCGCATCTGCTCGATCTGCTCATTTATGCTGGAATCCTTTTCGATAAACATATCACGCGACGGAACATACGCCTCTGGCTGGTAGTAATCATAATAAGAAACGAAGTACTCCACTGCGTTCTCAGGAAAAAAATCGCGCATTTCAGAATACAACTGTGCCGCCAAGGTCTTATTTGGTGCCATGATGATGGCTGGTCGCCCCGATTGGGCGATGACATTCGCCATAGTGAATGTTTTACCAGAGCCCGTCACACCCAACAGCGTTTGAAAAACTAACCCCTCATTTACTCCCTCGACCAATTGCGCAATCGCAGTGGGCTGATCACCCGCTGGTTCAAAAGGCTGATGCAAAAAATAGGGGCTATTAGGAAAAGTCTTAATCACGGTATAATTTCAGCCAAATTTAAATTAAAAATTTTAAAATACGGGACAGTTTACTCTGAACCCATAAGGATACAATCTTGGAACTATCGAAGCGCGTACAAGCAATCAAACCCTCCCCTACTCTCGCCGTTACCGCGCGGGCTTCCAAATTAAAGGCAGAAGGAAAAGACATTATCGGCTTGGGAGCAGGCGAACCCGATTTCGATACTCCGCAGCATATTAAAGATGCGGCTATAGCTGCAATCAACAAGGGTTTCACCAAATACACCGCAGTGGGAGGTACCCCCTCTCTGAAGCAGGCTATCGTCGCCAAGTTTAAGCGCGACAATGGGTTGGATTACACTGCAAAACAGATCCTGGTTTCCTGCGGCGGCAAGCAAAGTTTTTTTAACTTGGCGCTTGCCTTAATCAATCCCGGCGATGAGGTAATTATCCCGGCACCTTATTGGGTATCTTATCCGGATATCGTGCTTATCGCAGAGGGCAAGCCGGTAATCGTACAGACAGGCATCGAACAAAATTTCAAAATGAGCGCTGCACAATTAGCTGCGGCCATCACAACTAAAACAAAAATAGTGGTAATCAATAGCCCAAGCAACCCATCCGGTGCAGTTTACAGCCTGGAAGAATTACAAGCATTGGGTGAAGTGTTGTGCAAACATCCTGAGGTACTGATAGCTACCGATGATATGTATGAGCACATTGCGTTGCGTGACGAAAAATTCGTCAACATTCTGAATGCCTGCCCCGACCTTTATTCACGCACTATGGTTCTGAATGGCGTGTCCAAATCTTACGCAATGACAGGTTGGAGGATCGGTTATGCCGCAGGGCCAGAGCACATCATCACGGCCATGGAAAATGTGCAATCACAAAGCACCTCCAATCCCACTTCGATTTCGCAAGTCGCTGCAGAGGCAGCCTTGAACGGGGATCAGGGCTGCATTGCGCCGATGCTACAAGCATTCCGCGAGCGACATCTATTCGTAGTGGATGCCCTGAACAAAATTCCCGGTGTCAAATGTATAAGGAGTGGCGGGGCATTCTATGCTTTCCCCGACGTGCGTCCGGTTATTGCGGCTTTGCACCAGAAGAGCATCATTAAAGAAGCTACCGACGTAGCGTTGTCCGAATATCTGTTGGAGCAAGCGGGGGTAGCCATAGTGCCTGGCTCGGCTTTTGGCAGTGACGGCTATATTCGCCTGTCTTTCGCCACCTCAATGGAAAATTTAAAAAATGCGATTAGCCGAATCTCCAAGGCATTTACATAATTCCATTTTTACTTCATTCCTCGTAAACGCTGCCAATTAGCGCCTCGTGTTCCACACTGGCTCGGCAAGAGTACCGGACAATACCAGCGGCACGCTACCTAGGTCAGCGCGTATTTTCAAATCGACATTTAATCGTCCTGATAATTGCTTGTTCGCTGCAACATCAACATAACCATTGGCACTCATTACACCAGCTGAAATTTTGATCTGGCGTAGATGCTGTTTATTGTTATCTATCTCTAGCGCACCTCTTAATTCATCAAAATGTGTGCGACCGCTGGACGCACCTTTACGGGTAGGCATTCGTGAAGTTTCTACCAAATCAATTTTATTGATAAGCCCCTTCTTTACCAAGAATTTGCCATCCAGATGCGGAGTTTTAACCAATAAGGGAAGTTTCTCCCCACGCAAAATAAAATTGGCGTCACCGTCCATTTCACCAGCAATGCCGAATTGCGGCAACGCATCATGCAGTTGCACAGCCTTTACATTCACAAGCCCCTGCATTTGCCAGCCCTTCAGCCAAGTCAGGTGGGCACTGCCTGCCAACATGCCGCCATACAAACTCCCGTCGATTTCATGGAACTTGATTTCACCTGCGCCCAACTCGCCTTTTATGGTCAGCTCATTGAACAAAATGTTCGGCAACAGCGGCACGTAACCTTGCTTGATAGCCAATGCGATCTGCCAACGAGACTGCTGCGGTTGTAGCTCCATGCTAAGCTTGCCATCCACGCTTTTCAATACTGCCTTGGCGAAGCGTCTCTGCCCGTCAAAATTCACCACACCATTTACAGGGGGCAGATTAAGTTCATCATTGCTGACACGCGCACGCTGCAACACCATGCGCGCTACTGGATAATGGGTGTCCCCGCCTGCGGTCTGTAGCCACATCAACGTTTTATCAAAAGTCTCAGCTCTCAGTAGAAGATCGTTAATTTCCAGACTGTGAATCGCTTTAGTCTCGTTTAATAATGCAGAAAAATTGAAATTCAGTACAACACTGCTCGCCTTTAACTCTTGGCTACTACCCATAGATACATCCTCCAACTCCAGCTTCGGCTGGGGAAGCAATGTCGCGCGTAAATAACCGATATGTACAGGCTGCCCCAGTTGAGCAAACAATTTCTGTTCAATTTGCGTGACATAGCCCTGCATCGGCCAAATATAAGGTAGCAAAGCGGCCAGTAGAAATAGCAGCACAATCAAGCCAGCCGCTATCTTGCCCCACGGCAAAGGTTTGCTACGTGTTATGGCGACACACTGAACAGCCTTCATTTCCGGCATTTGAGCGACAGATACCTTAACTGATGCTTCCATTTTTGCTTTGGTCACAGTCTGCGCTGCTTCTTGCTCAGCTTTAATTTTTGCCGCATCCTGCTCAGCCTTGTTGATGCGCACCATAGCTTCATCACGGGCCTTCGCTTCCGCTTTTTCTTTGTTTAACGTAGCTAAATATTCCGCCTTGACTCTTATGGTTTCCTGCTCTTCTTTAATGCGTGTTACTTCAGCTTCGGCACGTATCTTAGCGTCCATTTCCACTTTTGCTTTGGCCTGTGCAGCCTCTTGTTTCATTATGATTCTTGCCGCTTCCTGCTCTCCCTTAAGGCGTGCCGTTTCGGCTTCAGCACGAGCTTTGGCTTTCGCTTCTACTTGTGATTTGGCTTGCTCGGCTTCCAGCTCAGATCTGACTTTTGACATTTCCTGCTCTGCCTTGAGTCGAGCCGCTTCAGCGGCGGCACGAGCATTGACTGCAGCTTCCATTTCCACTTTTGCTTTAGCCTGCTCAGCTTCCTGTTTCGCTCTAATGTTTACGACATCTTTCTCAGCCTTAAGGTACATAGCTTCAACTACTGCACGCGCTTTAGCTTCTGCTTCCACTTTTGCCCGAGTAACTTCCTGTTCCGCCCTGGCTTTTACCGCTTCTTGCCCAGCCTTGAAGCGTACAGCTTCCGCTTCGGATCGAGCCTTAACTAATGCTTTCGCTTCTTCTTTTGTCTTGAGCAGCGCACCTTCCAATTCCGCTCTGATTTTTTCCGTTTCTTGTTCTACCTTAAAACGAGCCCTTTCAGCTTCCGCTTTTGCCCTAGCCAATGCAGCTTCCTGTTCCGCCTTGGCTTTTACCGCTTCTTGCTCAGCCTTGAGACGGAAAGCTTCAACTTCAGCATGCGCCTTAGCTTCCGCATCCACTTTTGCCTTGGCCTGCGCAGCTTCTTGTTGCTCAGCCTTAAAGCGCGCGGCTTCCGCTTCGAATCGAGCTTTGGCTAAAGTTTCCGCTTCCTCTTTTGCCTTGACCAGCGCACCTTCCAATTCCACTCTAATTTTTTCTATTTCTTGTTCTGCCTTAAAACGTGCCCTTTCAGCTTCTGTTTTTACCTTAGCTAATTCAGCTTCCCGTTCCGCTCTGACTTTTTCCGCTTCTTGCTCTGCCTTGAGACGCACAGCTTCCGTTTTCTCTTGTACGTTTACAGCCTCTTGTTCAGCTCTGATTCTTGCCGCTCCCTTCTCTATCTCCTCTTCCGCCGCTAATGCACCCGCGGCCGATACATGCATAACATTAATAGGGGACTGCCTCTCCCCCAAACCTTCAAACTTGGGCGAAGATATGATATTTTTTTGAATAGGCATCCGAGGGATAGCCATCCTCACAGCGGTATTTATCGTATCTTTATCTTGAATAAAACCACCATCAGTCAACTCCTGGAGCATATCGCCAAGCGCTTCACGTAAGCTGGGCGCAGCCCGTTTCATCAACTCTTTCACCGTGGACTTATTGTCAATCAAACCTAAGGCACGCTTAATATCGCTAGATAAATGATTAGTTATCCTTTTACTTTCGTCCTCACCTTTACTGGTTTTTATAAATATAATTTTTATATCCATGCCGACCCGTTACACCTAAATTATCTAAATTTTCATTACTTAATTTCCACAACAACTAATCACATAAAAACATCTGTCTATTGACTGAAAAGCTCGCAGCCAGTAGTATGGCGGCCTTGTCAATTCCCTGATAGCTCAGTTGGTAGAGCGACGGACTGTTAATCCGCAGGTCCCTGGTTCGAGTCCAGGTCGGGGAGCCAAGATACATAAGGGCTAGCGCCTAGGCGCTGGCCCTTTCTATATCTGGAACGTGACCAAAACGTGACAGCCGAATCACGTTATCCCCCTGCTTAGCTTGCTCAATCCGTGCCGCAGCGACTGAAAGATTATCGGTTGCAAACTTCGCGTACCGATCCACCATGTTGCGTGACTTCCAGCCGCCCAAGTCTTTCAACTCATCACAGCTCGTTCCAGCTTGTCGATGCCAGGATGCCCATGTGTGGCGCAGATCATGAAAGCGGACATCCGTTAAGCCTGCCTTGCGCGTCGCATTGTGCCAGGCCGTATTGGTGACATCCCAACGAATCGGCGCGCCGCGATACGTGAAGCAGGCCTGCGGATGGTTTCCCACCTGTTCCTGCAATACTGCAACTGCATCCAAATTCAACGGCACCCCTCGCGACGTGCCATTCTTCGTGCGATTCAGCCAGGCGGTATGTCTGCCCAAATCCACACGATCCCATTCCAGACCCGTAATCTCTCCGGCCCGGCATCCGGTCGATAAAGCAAACCGTACCAGTGCGGCGAGATGCGGCGGACAAACATTAATCAGTCTATCCGCTTCCTCTCGCGTTAACCAGCGGTCCCGTTCGACCTCGCCTGGCAAAAGGCGAATCATTGGGAAGTTATCAATCCATTGCCATTCATCCCGCGCCATCCGCAGCAGATTGCGAATGAGCGCCAGATAACGATTCACCGTGGCTGGTTTGTTGCCGCGTTTGAGTTCCCGTTGAACAATCGACCAGATCACGTCACCGTTCATCTGATCGAGCGTCATGGCACCCAAATACACATCCAGCATGCGACAAATCCGCTGTAAATCGCGATAACTTCTCAGCGATGCTTTGATTGCGAGATACCGAACGACAGCCTCTTGCCAACTCCGCTTGGGCTTAATCCCGAAGTGCGTTGCCCTGTAGGCGTCAAGGGTAAGCTTGGCTAACAGCGCTTGCGCGTCTTCGAAGATTTCAGTCCCAGCGCTTTGGCGTATGCGCCTGCCGTCTGGAAGGGTTGTACTAATCCACCAATGCCTTGAATCTGGCCTTCGGTAGACACCACTTTGTTGGGCCATAAAGTTTCCTTTCCGGCCCGCCCTCGCTTCTTAGTATCGTCGAGCCAGATATCCAGGTCAACTCTGTCATAGATACAGCGGCGACCCAGTTTAATAAAGGGAATGTCCAGTTCGCTCAGAAGCGTGACGCCGATTCCGAGATAATCCGCAGCCTGATTTTTCGACAGACCGCGTTTGCAAGGCAAGGGCAGGCCGTGATCGTCCATGATTAACCCTTGGAGTGGCGACGAAAATGTCGCATCAATTGATAGGCCATTGTCATGCCAGTTCCTCCTTGATCTGCAATGCGTCCACTTTACTGATGAACACTTTACGACCGCCTCGCGCGTTCCTCGCGGGATTGCACCAGACCAATTCAGACAGGCGTGGATCGAAAGACGAGAAAAATATTTCTGACCACTACTTTACCGAGCAAAAATTAATAATTCATCAACTGCTATTCGCGCATCATATTTATAAGGGCCAGTTTTCTTATTAGGGCAGAAAGCATAAACACCCAAATGCAAATCACGATCAAAGGTGAACTAACAATCGCTGAAATTCGACAGGCGCTGTACGAA
Organism: Candidatus Nitrotoga sp. AM1P; assembly: GCF_013168275.1. Lineage (GTDB taxonomy): Bacteria > Pseudomonadota > Gammaproteobacteria > Burkholderiales > Gallionellaceae > Nitrotoga. Next base: position 1,125,413 of record NZ_AP019547.1, read on the forward strand.
AAGCTCCACGAGCTCGAAGACGATTTCGCAGTTCGTTATTCCCAAGGCGCGACACTTTACGTTAATCCGACGAATGGACTCGGTGATACCGTGGTTCCGCACAAGGCTGGTCGCGCCGTAAATAAACTGCACAGTAACGGCCCTTATAAAAGCGTAGCCGATGAACACAAGATTTGATCGGTTGACCCACCGCCGGTCTCGTTGAGCCATGAAAGGACATTTAATCCATGACCTCACCGTTCTATATTGGGTTAGCAGAAGCGAGAACATTGCTCGCAACGATGGGGATTGAGCTGTCGCACAGGCAGATGAAGCGTGCCGCAGATTTAGATGCGCATGGAAAGCGAAAACTTCCCTTCTTTGTCGATCCTATTGATAAAAGGCTGAAAATCGAAAAGGGAACACTCCTTGAAATCTATTGCCGCTGCCAGGTCCAGGCCGAAAATAATTCACATGTAAATCCGGCCAGTTTGAAAGAATCCTTTGACCAAGGGCGATTGATACGCTAGGCAGAATCATGGCAGACATCAGAAAAAGAAGCGGAAAAAAAGGGACGAGTTATCTGGTTCGATATCCCGATACCACCTCACCATCCGGCTTCGCCTATGCGACTTTCCCGACGCTGAAAGAGGCCAGAGCCTATTCGCAGAATTCAGGCCATTGGAAAAGCCAAACCGACACCGATGGTAAATCCGTGCCCGCCGCCGTTGATCTGTGGTTGAAGGTTTGTCAGGTCGAAGGCCGGAATGGGCGAGACCCCGTCTCGCCAGCCACGTACAAATACTACGTTTATATATCTAATATCATGAAGGACTACTCTTGGGGTAAGGGCATTGCGGCGCTGACGACGCCCGACATTATCAACTTCAGGTCATGGCTCATCCGGGAAAAGGGTCGGTATCTGGCAGCCAAGACTCTGACTTACTTTCATGCCGTTCTCAGCGAAATGACCAGTCGCGGCTATATGCAGAGCAATGTGGCGGTGGGGGTCGGTGTTCGCAAAGAGACGCGCTACACTGAGCCTGTCGCTATTCCATCGCAGAAAGAAATTGAAGACCTGCTGACGGCGGCAGACGCGTTGGCAAACTCAAAAAACGCCCAGATTGCGAAGGCATGGGAGCGCTATCGGCCGATGCTGTATTTAGCGGTGGATTCGGGTATGCGTCCGCAGGAATATCTCGCTCTTGCAGGGAGCAGTATTACGAAAACTGGCATACAGGTTGAACGGGCCATTGATCGTGGTGGAGAGCTTTCAGTCCCAAAGACACCGGCCTCGCGGCGATTTATCGACATCAGCCCGGAAACACTGGACATGGTTACCCACTATCGCGACCACCTGGCCGTCGAAAATGAATATGATCTGGTTTTTCCGACTAGCAACGGACATTGGCAGTCCTTAGACAACTGGCGGCAACGCTGCTTCGTCGCAGCGTCAGAAAAAGCCGGTCTTGTCACCACTGAACAGGTGAACGGGGAGACCGTCCTCCACCCGAAATATTCGCCCTATTCACTTCGACACTTTTTTGCATCAATGCTAATCGCCGAGCGTATAGACATTGCAAGAATAAAGACGCTCATGGGCCACACTGACATCAGCACGACTTTTGATGTATACGCTCATCTGATTCAGCGCGTCGAAGACGAAAGTAACAATCGCACTGGAATGATCTCGCGCATGAGAGGGCGAAATTTGTGTGACAAATTTGTGACTCATACGCATTAAACTATTGTAAATGAATGACTTTTTTCAGCTTCCCAAGCTGCATCTCGCGGATACGAGACCCGTCGCCATCTCTATAATTAAATCAATGGCTTAGAAGACGATCTTCACTCCAAAAACAGCAAAAAATAACGTTATGGCAATCTAAATCGGTCCGCTGTAACCCGCAGAAATCCTCACTTGTCTGTCCCGGTCTTTTTCGCTCTGTGACAAATTTGTGACAAATTTGGATCGGTCATTTGGCGACGAATCACATCAGTTCGTTTTCTAGAAGAATGCTTTTAGGATCAAGCAGGAGATCGTAGGTTGCCTGTCAGCGTAAAGCGGTGATACGCTGGCATGGCACCATCCTCCAAGATACGCCTAGGAAGCCAGTAAAGCGCCGGGAATGAGGAACGGCCACGGCTTAACTTAATTATCGTTAAGTGATAAGTTGAACCATGGCCATTGAACTGAATGCAGCGATTCTGTGTCCATGAAATTCGCCACACGCACCAAAAAAAACGGCATATATGCTGGCCTCGAAAATCATATGGCAAATTTGTGGCAAATCCCCTACAACCCGCAGAAATCCTCACTTTAAATTAAATATGGGCCTATCACACCTTAAGAATCGCTGGTGCGATCAAGGTTCAGCATCTTCCGCCATCGCACGCCAGAGCGTGGTGCGTCCCACTCCAAGCCGTGCGGCAATATCTGCGTAGTTCAGCTTTTGAGTGTCGCGCAAATGCTTTGCTAGCTTGACATCGTGATGACCAATCCGGGGCGGGCGGCCCAGCCGCCGCCCTCTCCGGCGCGCAGCATGCAACCCCGCTTTCGTTCGCTCTGAAATCTGACTGCATTCAAATTCAGCGATTGCGCCGATGAGATGGAAGAGAAGCCTGCCCGCTGGAGTCTCAGTGTCGATCCCGTCCGAGATCGACCGGAAACCGATACCCCGTCCTTCCAGGTCATTCAGGATATTCGTCAGATTCCGGAGTGAGCGGCCAAGGCGATCCAGTTTCCAGACCACCAACATGTCACCGTTTTTAAGCGTCGCCAGCGCCTTGTCTAGTACCGGACGACTGCCTCTCTTGCCAGTCATTTTCTCTTTGAATATTTTCTGGCAACCGTCCTGACTCAGGAGATCGAGCTGAAGGTCGAGGTTTTGATCCTCAGTTGAGACGCGTGCGTAACCGATCTTCATGACAGGCCACCGTCTCCTCGCTGCGTCAGCACAAATGCGTATGCATGCGCGTCACAGCCAGCTTGTTGCGTGTTCCGAAAAGGAACCTTTTTGGAATCATACGGAAATGGCCCACAAAATCAATACCCCGCGCCGGAATCTCGCGAATTATCCAGACTTCCAGCCACGTTTCAAAAATCTTCGATTTTAAAACAGCCTCGCGGATTTCAAATGAGCTGTTTTCCATAGGCTTGCTCCCACGCCACATGTGACAAGGGATGCAAGAACCGTCCAAAGATCACGGAGGTCACCATGGGTCTAAATTCTTACATCTCACTTTTCGCAGGGGCTGCGCTATTTGCCAGCCAAGCCCATGCCGTTAATATCGGCGAGTGCGCCACGCCAGAGGCGATGAGCGCAAAACTTAAGGCTGAAGATCAGCGGTCCGTCGCCTATGCCGATCTCATTACCCAAGACAAGCAGTTACGCGGCATGATCTTTACGATAAATACTGACCGCTCTGTCGGGTACATCTTGCAGGCCGACCAGCCTATGGGAGACCGTGCTTCGACAATCTGCGTCTACAACCGTATGGCAAACGTGCGGCTCTTCGATGCGCGCAAGCCCGGTACGCCGCCCGAAGTGCTGCTGAAAGCGCCAGAAGCCGACGCGATGCGACGTTGCGATGAATTGGCAAGAGAAGGAAAGTTCGCGAGGCAGGGTTGCGGCTCTTTGAACACCATGATTCGCAAGGGTGAATCGTTCAGAGACAGAGTTATGTTGCAAGGATTTTCCGTGGAAAGGCAGTCCGATGACTCTTACAAGGCAGTCGCTGCGCTTATAACGATTTCCGGCAACGTGAACGGCAGCGTCAACGATTTTCCTGATAACCCATCGGCTGGAATTACCAGTGGCATCCTTTACAGCTCGCTCCCCGATGGAGCGACAATCATCAATGCAGTACTGGTTTATGCACGCTATACCGAGTATGGTTTGGCCGCGCTTAAATAAAAGCCCATCGATCCTAGATACTCAGGCCAGTGCCCTTTATATCGGGCGAGACAGCGATTGGCACAGGAGACTGTTTCTTTTCGTCGAGAGGCGTTTGCGCTGCCTGCGCTGCCACAAAGTCCGCGCCAAGATTTGGCGCGGATTGAAACAGTTTCTCATCCAATGGAGACGCAGAAACTGCTTTAGATTTCAGCTCAGAATCCGTAGCCGCTTGGCCTGAATTAAGAACGGGAAGTGCACCCTTGTCCTTATGATACTGACCAGTCGCTATATTTCCAGCCTGTCCAAGCCGTGAACGCTCCCACTTTATCAATTCCTGCTCTTCGGATGCAGTAATCGTTCCTCGTCCTCTCTTGTCTTCGAGCTCCTTATTGCACTTGAGACCTTCTTTGAACTCCTCTTTTTCATCAGGCCTGATGCGCCCTTGTTCGACAACCCAACGGGCGTAGTGATCAGCATTATCAATCACGCCCTGCCTGGCCTTCTGTGCTTCCCCATTGGTCATTTGGACTCCACCGACGGTCACGATTTTCGCGCTCCATGCGGCTAAGTTTTCCAGCTCGCGTCGGTCTTTCTCGCGTTGTTTCTGACTATCAGCATTGCGTTGCCGGTTTTGCTCGGAGTGGGGATTGGTACTCACTATCTGCCGCATGGCCGAAATGGCATCCTTGCTTATTTGCCGGAAACCGTTGGCCATGCGGGATATATCTTGCTCGAAATCTTTATCGGCTTCGTCGTCGGACGGAGCGACGCGCTTTCCGTGCACCCATCGCAGATCGCTACGATCTGCGATGGGTGCATCCGTGCCGGATGCACCCTTTATCTTGTCATTGTCCTGATCCGGGCCCAATCTTTCTTTTCCATAAAATTCACGTTATCGGTAGCTGTCTTGCTGAAAGGCAAGAACTGCTCACAGATATCTTACGGAAAAGAGATTACTTTCTCGTTAATGGTCATGAGTGATTCGACAAGTCAAAATCGTGGGTATAAACACCAATTAGCGCCTGAAAACGGGAGTAAACTGCCTCCCTATAAGATAAAATGCTGCCATTAATCAAAGGGCGGTATGCGACGGACTCGACACGAATCGATGCATTTTGACGGTGTTGAGCCCGTTGGTCTGCCCGTTACGGCTATCACTGGGCGCTATGGGAATGTCGCGAGCGACTTTTTACAGACACGTCGGCGTCGTTTCGCCGCACTCATGAGGAACGGGAATGCTCCAACTACTTGAACACGCCGACAACGTGCGTCGCAAGGTTGCACCACTGACCGCTCAGAAGCACAAGGCCGAATTCGGCCAGTTCTTGACGCCTTCGAGCGTCGCTCGATTCATGGCGTCCCTGTTCCCAGTCAGTAGCCGGCAGACCTGCACTCTGCTTGATGCAGGTGCTGGCGTTGGCGCTTTGTCATGCGCGTTTCTTGACCGCTGGGCAGCGGGCGGCTTTGGCTTTGCCAAAGTGGAGGCGTGTGCTTATGAAATCGACCCGGCAATGCGCATGCACCTTGCGCAAACGATGGCGGCTTATGGCGAACGTCTAGCCGTGAAGTCACAGATCATGACAGACGACTTTATCGAACATGCCGCGATGCTCTGCAAGCAGGGCCAAGGCGGCTTTACGCACGCTATTCTGAATCCGCCTTATAAGAAAATTAATAGCAACTCAGCGCATCGCCTGACGTTGCGCGCAGTCGGTATTGAGACGGTTAATCTGTATTCGGCCTTTGTAGCACTGGCAGTAGCGTTAGCTGCACCTGGCGGGCAGATCGTAGCGATCATCCCGCGCAGCTTCTGCAATGGGCCGTATTACCGGCCTTTTCGCGATTTTATATTTGAGCGGGCTGCAATTCGACACATGCACTTGTTCGAGTCACGCAGCAAGGCTTTCAAGGATGATGATGTTTTGCAGGAGAACATCATCCTGTTGCTGGAACGTGGTGGACAGCAAGGTGACGTGACAGTGACCACATCGACCGATGATAGTTTCGACGACCTCGTGACGAATACGCATCCCTTTAAACGGATCGTGTTCCCTGATGATTCCGAGCGTTTCATCCATGTGCCGACTTCACAAGAGCGTAACGCCATTGAGCTTTCAACCGCAATTCGCTATTCGTTGGAGGATATTGGTATAAAAGCATCGACCGGGCCGGTTGTCGATTTTAGGCTGAAAGAGCATCTCCGTGAGATGCCAGAATCGGGAACCGTACCACTGCTGTATCCAGCACATTTTTCTGGACAAAACATCGAATGGCCGAAACCGGGAATCAAAAAGCCAAATGCTATCCAGCGTAACGCTGAGACGGAAAAATGGCTTTATCCGAATGGCTTCTATTGTGTTGTTCGCCGCTTTTCATCAAAAGAAGAAAAACGCCGGATCGTTGCCAGTGTTGTGCAGCCAGACACTTTTGGCGATTCTGAAATGCTGGGTCTAGAAAATCACCTGAACGTGTATCACGAAAACAAGCACGGTTTACCAGAAGCACTTGCGCGTGGCTTGGCTATGTACCTCAATATGACCGGCGTTGATGAAAACTTCCGTCGTTCGAGTGGGCATACCCAAGTCAATGCAACCGATCTCAAGATGATGAAGTATCCGAGTCGGAAAGCGCTGATGGCGCTTGGAGAATGGGCATTACGCTGCGGCGAGCCTACGCAGGACATGATTGATGAACAACTGAATAACCTGACCGCATGACAACGAATAATAACAATCATATCGACGAGGCGCATAAAATCCTCATTTCTCTTGGTCTGCCGCGTGCGCAGCACAACGAACGATCCGCGCTGTCCTTGTTGGCGCTGTTGAATCTCTCCCCTGGCAAGACGTGGGCACAGGCTGAAAATCCACTTGTTGGAATCACACCGATCATGGACTGGTCGCGGAAACACTACGGCAAGGAATACGCGCCGAACACGCGAGAAACATTCCGACGCCAGACAATGCACCAGTTCGTTGATGCCGGGATTGCCCTCTACAACCCTGACAAATCAGATCGCCCGGTGAACAGCCCCAAGGCCGTTTATCAGGTTGCTCCTGCTGTGCTAACGCTGTTGCGTAGTTTTGGCACCCCCGAATGGCACGACAACTTGACGACTTATCTGTCCCTAAGTCAGACGTTGGCGGCAAAATACGCGATGGAGCGCGAGCAAAACCGCATCCCAATGCAGATTGCGCCTGGTAAAGAAATTACCCTTAGTCCCGGCGAACATAGCGAGTTAATCCGCGCCATCGTCGAAGAGTTTGGCCCGCGTTTTGCACCCGGTAGTGTGTTGGTTTATGCAGGGGATACTGGCGACAAATGGGGCTATTTCGATGCGCCCTTGCTGGCCGAGCTGGGTGTCGATGTGGATTCACATGGCAAGATGCCTGATGTGGTGCTCCACTTCGTCGATAAAAATTGGCTGCTGCTGGTGGAGTCTGTCACGAGTCATGGTCCAGTCGATGGAAAACGTCATGCAGAACTGGCCAAGTTGTTTGCTGGATCAACTGCTGGTCTGGTATACGTGACTGCATTCCCGAATCGGTCAATCATGGGGCGGTATCTTGGTGAAATCGCATGGGAAACCGAAGTGTGGGTTGCTGATGCACCATCACACCTGATTCACTTCAACGGCGTGCGCTTCCTTGGGCCATATGTCACCGAATGACGAACAATCTGTATTTAAAACCATTTGGAATAAAAATAATCAATGAATCTCTAATAGACCTCTGGCGTGACATTCTTCGTCATCCGATTAAAGCAGGCGGATAATGCGCAGATGCTCTTAAGCCGGTGGCGAGCTTGGTAAGGGATTCAACAAGGTCATCAACTTCAAAACCAGAAACGCCTATGTGCTGGCCAACTTTATACGTCTTATCCCCGGACATCTTGATATATTTGTCATCAACAATTCCTTCACTATGAGCAAGTAAATGACGTTTTTGAAATAATATATTAAGAGCATCAAGTTGTTTGGTGCTAAGCAGATCGTTGTAGCCGATTCCGATGACAGCATGCCAAAGATCGCTTCCCTGGGCAAGGCGCTGAAACGCGTTGAAGGGGGGCGTGGCGGCTCCCGGATTCATTTCATAGAGCTTCTCGCAATATTTCTGGAATGCAGTCACGCCATCCTGCAAGCAAGTTTCTATCAGCGAGCGACAAGTTAACTCGCCATCGTCCTTTTTACCAACTGCATCGAAAGCTGCGCGCACAAGCTCCATGTTGTCCTTCTTTGCTCGTATCTTTCGAAGAGAGTCTTGAAACATACGTTCAACGGAATTGTGCCCACATGCAGGGCAAAAATAAGCTGAACCGATCACCGCAAATCTTGATGAGCACTTTTCGCATTGAATTTCCAACTGCATAGCTTCAGTCGCTGCCGCTGGAAATATAAACGTCCTGCTGTGCCCACCGGAAACGTTCATCGACATGCTGATAAAATTATTGCGTGACTTTCTACTATTGAATTTCTGCGCGTCATCGCGCATGGCCTGGTTAATATGTCCTTGCAGGACAGTCAACGCTTCAGTCTTTACATGTTCAACTTGCGCGATTGTAAACCACTGCTTTGGTTCAGCAGAATGCCCGCACATTGGACACCAAACAACCTCATCGCGAAATATATTTCTCCAATCGTTCTCATTCACCTTGAAAAGGAATTCGCAGTCGGTATTGGGACACTGTTTGTCAATGTAGCCTTTACTATCGGTCTTGATCGGAATTGAAAGTTGTTTTGTTTTCTCGATTGTTTCCAATGAGCGAAGCAAGTTTTTGAACATTTAAGGACTCCATAGCTGAATGATCGCTGGCAAAGGCCGCGACGCCTTTAGTGCTGATGAGAAGGAAATTCCTGGCCTTCAAGCAAGTCGGAAATGCCAGACAGCCTTCGGTTCAGTGCTTATTGTCTCTGGGAGGAAACGGATCTTTGCCGTAACTATCGCTATCCTGAATCGTTCCGTCCTTACGGTGGATGACCAATTCAACCTGCTCGCGCTTAGCTTGGTCACGCCCCTGTTTTAATGCATCAACTTTGGTGTCGTGAACAGACCCCGCGCGTGTAGTTCCTTCCTTCCTGGTGGCCCATCCGTCTTTGTGCGGCACCACATGAATATCTTTTTTGGTCATGGCATTACCCTTTCTTCACGTCGTTATGAGAGCTCACTACCCGTAATTGCGGTCGTCGCGTCGAGGTCACCGCGACGCGATTTCTAGAACTCAAACCCGTCAAAGCCAAGCCAAACACCAACTGATCCAGTTCTTCAACATGAACGTTGAGAGCATCAGCGATATCCAGCTTGGTAACGGCTTCCTCACGTAAGGCGGCAAATATTTTCGCGAGAACCTGGGATGTCTCGCGAGGCGCTTCCTCCGGCTCACGTTTGTGATAGCCGCGTTTAGCAATTTCGATGCACAAATTGCGGTAATGCCAATCGGAGACTAACCCGACATCGCGCAGGCGATAAGCCAGTGCCGCGACAGAAACTGTCCAAAAGACCTTGAACCGCACCAATTGATCCACCGTCGCCATATGTGGGGCATTAGCTAAAACACTCGCGCGCGGCATTAACAATGCAGAAGCAAACGCATTAGCTTCTCGCTCAACTTCCGGTCCTCGCGCTCCAGCATGTCGGTGAAGCACGAGATGGCCAAGTTCGTGCGCCGCGTCGAATCGACTGCGCTCGCATGATTTTTTTGTGTTCATAAACACGAAAGGGGTTTCGGCATGCCACATCGAAAAGGCATCAACCTGGACCGTATCGATTGACAAAGAAAAAACCCGTATTCCCTTGGCCTCCAAAAGGTGAATCATATTCTTGACCGGCAGTTCGCCTAGCCCCCAGAGCCGCCGTAATGTCTCTGCTGCCGCTTCAGGACTGGTCTCCTGGCTGAGGTCGGGCAACTCTGCTCGGGGCAGGTCAAAGCGCACGTCAACCCATTGATGCAACAGCAAAGCAATCGCTCCAGCCCCAAGCGCCGTATCACGCTGACCAGCAGTCATCTTTGACATCGAACGGAAACTCACGATGTCGGGCGAAATTTCATCCAAGTCGTCGCCAAAGAAAAACTGCACTGGAAAATGTAGTTTTTCAGCCAATTGAATAAGCCGCTCTGGATCGGGCTTGTACTCTTCACTCTCGTAGCCTGTAATCGAGCGCACCTCCACGCCGACCAGTTCCGCCAACTTTGTTTTCGTCAGTCCACGACGGCGGCGCGCAAGCGTCAATCGTTTTGGATTGAATTCAAGCAATTCATTCATGCCTTTCGCCGAACTGCAACATCAAGATCAGGCTGCGAGGGAGGGATAATCTCTTGCGGGTCGAAATCTAGCGGAATCGTACGCAGCAGAATTCGTTCGCGCCAGCCGTTGATTCGACCATTCGAACCAATATCAAACGGCTGAGACAATTCAGACCGAATTTCGTTGAGAGCATGGTGGACCAGGAGCAGCCAAGTCATGGGCTGACCCTCTTTGGGGTCATTCTGCAATTCGTCGGGTCCCATGCCTGGGAGCCAAGCTTGTAAACGGTTAATCTCTATCGCATCGATGGTACTTGGACCCTTCACTGACTTGTTGCACGGGAAACCACTCGCCATTCCAGTCGCTTCGTCGCCGGTTGCCACCGCAATTGCAAAATAACCATCCGGATGAATAATTCTTGAGTAATTTTTTTCATCATTGCGTTTCCAGCCTATCGTGGTGAGCTGTTCACGCAGCACGCGCACAGTTTCTCCCCAGGCAACAAAGGGTGCATAAAGCGGGGGATGATTAGCCGTACAGTTGCTCCGCGCCAGATAGCCGTGCTTGGCCGCCTCAAGCAATGCCTCCTCGTTCAGTCCAAGTCGGGCCAGAGCGCTCTTGGCAGCAATCGGTTCAATATGCAGTATGGTCGCCATCAAGAATTCCATTTGTAATTAACTTCCGGAAATTTTACCGCATGAGAGGGAGAAAAACAAGAAGTTGATATTGCACCAGCCTAAAATTTTAAAAGTCATCTGGTTAGATGAATTGGCCGGTTCCGTCTTATTTGTCTTATATCATCCAGCGATCAGGTATCCCTGAATGAGGAAAAGCCGAGGCTGATCTGGCATAGATTGCCATAACTCAACATTCCGCTCCTCTGTTTCGCAGCACGTTCTTGACGTTTTCGATTGTCCTCTTCGCAGTGTCCCGCTCCAGCGGCAGATTGTTCTCTGCATAGGCGATTTCAGCAGCCTTGCGGAATATGGCGTGCAGTTCGCTCACTGGCTTACCCTGAAGTTCCTCCATGGTTGTGATGTAAGTTTTCATCTTTACCTCCTGATGTTGGAGGCCGCATTTTCGCGACCTTTTGTAAGGCCGGAGATGCGCGGGAATTCACGTATGGCACCCTCAGGGCCGCAACGTCAGAGGAGGAGCGCTTGCCGCTTGCCGGTATTTGAATTCTTGCGTTACGAACGCGCCAGAAAGGACGACGAAGTCGTGATCCGCAAAAGAGGGACGGTGCTCAATGACTGATCACTCCATGCGGGGATACGTTGGTCAGGCAGGAAGGATGCAGATTCACATCCTGCTATCGCTCCCATTTTTATATGAAGCAGATTCTCAGCAATTCTTTGGCGACCCCGCCCACGATGTCAGCGGGCCGGGTGCTCTGCGCTTTGCGCACCGAGCCACTTTCAGGGTCTCGGCCATCCGGTAACGCCCCCTGTCGCAACGACCAATAAATTGCGGCGGCCATTCGCCCCCCGCTGTTTTCAATGGCACAAACGCTAAGGGGACCAGCCCCCTCGCGCCAGCAAGGCCTTGTCCTCCGGGTTTTGGCTCCCCCGCTCAAAAGAAAAAACAATCGCGGTCCCCCCAAAAAAGTCTCCGACTTCAAAACCTTGCTTCTGCGTCCCCCGTGTTCGCCACATGGCAGGGGTATTCGCGCAACAAAAGCGCAAATAACCCCATAGCCCACACGAAAGGACAAATCATGAAAACCGCCACCAACACCGCAGACATTTACACCCGCGTTACAAACAAGATCATTGCCGACCTAGAGCAAGGCACGCGCCCATGGTTTAAGCCGTGGAGCGCCAGCAACACCACCGACCGCATCACCCTGCCACTGCGTCATAACGGCGTGCCGTACCGGGGAATCAACATCCTTTTGCTCTGGGGGGAAGCGATGGCGAAGGGGTATTCGTCATCGCGCTGGATGACTTTTAAGCAAGCCTCCGAGCTGGGCGCAAACGTCCGGAAAGGCGAACACGGTTCACTTGTGGTCTATGCGAACACGATCACCAAGACCGAATCTGACGATAACGGGCAGGAGATCGAGCGCGAAATTCCATTTATGAAAGGGTACACCGTGTTTAATGTGGAGCAGATCGAGGGGCTACCTGACAGCTACCAGATTAAACCGGAGCCGAAAGGCGAAACGCTGCAACTGATCGAGCAAGCGGAAGCCTTTTTCGCCGCCAGTGGCGCGACGTTCCGGCATGGTGGAAACCGGGCCTATTACGCCCCCGCGCTGGACCTGATCCAACTGCCTCCAGCGGAGGCGTTCAGGGACGCGGAGAGCTATGCATCAACCAAGGCGCACGAGCTGACGCACTGGACTTCCCACCCTTCGCGCCTCAATCGCATTTTAGGGAAACGCTTCGGGGATGAGGCCTACGCCGCCGAGGAATTAATTGCCGAACTGGGGGCCGCGTTTCTCTCTGTGGATCTAGGCATCACGCCGGAGCCAAGGGAAGATCATGCAGCCTATCTGGCGCACTGGCTCAAGGTGCTGAGAGAAGACAGGAAGGCCATTTTTACGGCAGCGGCACACGCACAACGGGCTGTTGATTTCCTTCACACCCTGCAAGGCGAAAAGGCAATCGCAGCATGATCGAATACGCCGTCGAAACGATGCAATGGCGCGGCCTCAATATCGAGGTCCGCTATTGCCCGGACTGGACACCGGTCTATCGCGAGATATACGGCTACGCGCTCGCGCATCTGGAAATCCGGAGCGCCCGCGCCCTGCCGATGACCAAAACCGGTTACCTGTCGAAATTTGAAAGAGCGGAAAATGTTGACGCCGAAGGCGGCCCCGCCGCCTATGTCCGCGCATGGCTTGAACATGCAGCGCCGCAACCGCAGGAAGACCCCCGGCAGTTCTTTGTTCGGGCTCGTTGATTTCTGAGTGTTTATCAATAATTTCGTGCACGTCCTGCCGAGGTCATCGCATTCTGGAAGATCGCGCCCCTGGCCTGTGGCCACCCGCGCCCCCCACCCGTGGGGCCGGTCTTCGCCCCGTCCCCTTACGAACCCGCGCTTGCTTGCGCGGATTGAGTCCGGCCCAAATATCAAACATCATTTAATCCTCCGGGAGTGTGATTCCACTCGTCTTCTGGACGCTTGTTGATACCACCGCCCATGTTGACGGCTTCATTCAGGCAACGGTCGCAATATTGCAGGCGGGCAATGATCGCGACAGATTCCTTATGGCCGTACACGTTCAGCATGTCCTTTCGGTGCCCTGCATAGAGCAGCACGATATGGAATGACTCTCCGTAATACACCGTTTTCCGGATGACGCGGCCTTTTGCGGATGCTTGGCGGATTTCATACTCGTGACGTTGCTGTTCGGCATTGGTACGGTCATGGACGTGCAGCAAAAAGCGATGCTCCAGATTACGATCAAAGTGCTGCCACCCAAACCAGCGGCGGACACGTATTTCATCTGTGGTCATGACAATGATCGTTTTGCGGTGAAAGATTCTTCTGACGAACCATGCCAGTATGTAATACGCGATGACGTACATCAAAACGGCGCGAATGGTATTCCACCAATCCAGATGGGGGTGGTATATTTGCGAAGCAATGCAGCTCATTGTCAGCACAACCTTCAGGACCGTGCTCATGGAATCGGCAAGTTTTGCGCGCAGCGGCGTTAATTGACGCGGTGTAATCGTGAATGTGGGGAGACCTTTGGGATCGGTGGACTCGACAGTACAGGGTTTGCCGGAAAGCGGATTTTTGAATCGCGTTTGCATCATGATCTCCAGTTAAATTCTGGATTCATGGTATGAGTCCTGTTATCCCGGATACCTCGCGCGTTCCTCGTACCGCTTTGTCAGGAGGAAAAATGAATTTTACGGATTGGCAAATCGACAGGATCAGACGGGCTCTGAACAACTATCGCGCCGCCGAGTCGCGCAACGGTCAGACCTTGCCGTGGAAGACGGTGACAAATCGCATATTGCTATGCCCGGCAATCCGGCATTCTCCTTTGAAAGGCGATGATGATCAGGAATTCAAAGAAGAGGCTTTGAGGCGCTTTGCAAACGGCCAAAGTTTTTTGCAACTGCGCAAGCTGGATGATTTGAAAACATTTCTGATCCATGCCGGAATCCTTATGGAAGACGAACTGAGCGATGATGCAGATAACCTTAAGGAGGCACTGGCAGTTCATGGTTATCTCGCAAGCGATACAGAGGACGCAAAACAATTTTTGTCCGGGATGGCCGATAGTTACCTGGTTGCACGCGTAACAGATGAGATTTCAGAAACAATTAAATTGAATATCCTGCCGGAACGGTGGGGAACAATGTTTCGCGTAGAGGAACGTCTTCAAGAGAATGTTGAGCATGCCATTTTCACATATGCAAAGGAAAAGGATGGCTTCATCCAGTCAACGGAAATCCGTAGAGGATATGGGTTTGTGGCGACACGGCTGAACGTTCTTCATATCTTTCTGCGCGGTGCCGCAGCTTCTGACAGAATTCACTATATTGAGCTATTCCCGCGGGGCGTTCGATGTACACGCGAGATTTTCTTGCTAAGGGCAGGTGGAAGACCTCCCGGCTATATGGATATAAATGATGCGGAAGCAGCGATATACAATTGCAACACCTATCGATTCTACCCGTTACGGGACAGGGTGCATGACGATACAACGGCAGGCAACTGAGTCTATGAGAGAAAAGAGGGGGTATCTATGATCGACAAACAAGATATTGATGCTGTCTTGACCACATCGGATTCCGAGGCGAAAAACATAAGGGGGTATCTGCTGATTGAAGCTGTTCGCAATAAGAACACATCCTGGATCAATGACACTCTGGAAAATGGCACTGATGTAAACTTTCAAGACGAAGAGGGAATGACCCCGTTACACCATGCCGCAGCGCTAGGCGCGCGGCCTTGCATCCGGCTGCTGGTCAACAGCGGGAGATGCAATTACTTGCTCCGGGATAAGCTTGGCAGGTACGCTTCCGATCTCGCCATCGAGTGGGCCAGGGATTATGCCGTAGGGCGGCTGCTGACCAAGCATCAAGTCAGGCAAGCATGCGAACAGGGCGTTCCGGCTTGGTCCAAAGCAAAAATTAAGGAATTGTCCGCTCTTTAGAAATAAAATTTTCCAAGTTTGTATAAAATGGCGAATAACAACAGTTTATTTTTTCATTTTTTTGGCGCATATCTTACGCGCACTATCAAAGCTTATTTTGTTGGCCCCGCCTGCATAATAGGATCATCGAATTGTACTGGATCGTCTTCCCAGCCGCAGATTGGACATATGTCCCTCGTTCTGAAAGCGTCATTTGCTTACAGCAGGGACACGCCATAAATTTTTTCACATCAGTCATTGCTTATTTCAATAATTAATACCATCTCACGGCCTAAATAATAGTAAATATGAAAGTTATATTAATCAATATTGCGCTCTTCGTTAGAAAAATCGTTCCAAGCTCTACAATATTCGGTTGACTTATTACCTAATAAGTTAATGGTATTAAAATCAATTTTCTTTAAATCAATAGCCGTTATAAGTGCTTCCAAAAAACACGTTGCTAGCGCGTCTTTTACAGATGAATCGCCGTAAGTAAGGCCATTTTCTACAATTTCTAATGTGGCTTTTCGTTGTTCTATTGTTAAATCTGAGAAATTTTCTACAAAATAGTTTACATAGCATAGAATATCATTGGAGATACCTGGATCTTCTTGCTCCCAATAATTTATATAGTCTTTCCAGCAAGAAGAAAAGGTAGGCGTCACAAGGATAAAATTTTTGATTATTTGATGTCTGTCCATATTTATTATTTTCCAATAGCATCATTAAGATCTAGTAAAATTTGTTCTGTAGCGGCTTTGTCTTGTGCAGACGCATTTGGATTATTTCTTTTCCATCGTTCCAAAGATCGAATTGAATCTTCAGCCTTTTGGATATGCTGCCTTCCACCAACTGTTTGACCAGTATGTCTCTCAAACCGTACAGCATCAGCGGTACTTCCGCTACCAATCGCTGCGTTTTCTCTATATAAAGAATCAACAATTTGACTAAGCTGTGCATCACTTACAGAAGGTTTAGCCATTCCACGCCGTAATTCAATTTTGTACTTTTCATGTAAAGCAGCGTTCTGTGCATTAGGAACCCTGGATGCACCTACAGAATCTTCATGAAATCCTGTATTCTGTAGTCTGGCAAGTTGAGCTGATTCAAGGCGAGAGGTAATTGCTACCTTGCTTGTGGAAGACAGCAACAGGCTACGGACACTTTCGCTAATTTGGCTTTGCTTTTGTGTTGTCCATCTAGGTGCCTGCTGCTGCCTCTGGCGTGCGAGCCTAGCACTCAGTCCCGAGACGCGGGAGGCAGGAACAGTAAAAATACGCCCCTGAAATTTGATCAACGCACGCCCATCGGTTGTGACGCGACCGGTGAAGCCCCGCTGAATCTCTCCCGCCGTTAAAGGTCGAACCATCTTCGGAACGCCACCGGAAATAACCATTCCGGTTGGCTTCCCGCCTTGCATCGTTCCTAGCTTTCCCTGTTGTTGCAACTGTCGGCGCTGTTGCTCCGCCGCCTGCCGCTGTTGCTGTTGCTGCTGCTGCAGTTGCTGGCGCTGCTGCGCTTGCATCTGCTGTCGCTGTTGATCCTGCATTTGCTGACGTTGTTGCGCCTGCATCTGTTGACGCTGTTGATCCTGCATCTGCTGCCGCTGCTGCGCTTGTTGCTGTTGACGTTGCTGGTCTTGTTGCTGCTGACGTTGCTGCTCTTGTTGGCGCTGCTGCTGCGCTTGCTGTTGTTGCCAGTTGGACTGTGCAAACAGTGATCCGGAGGGCATTGCAATAGAAGCCAGTGCGCCAATGCAAAGCGCAAATATTGTGCGTCTCATGGTTCTGACCATTTGCATTCCCCTCTAGATAAAAGGCGCTGGCTGCTAAAATCCCTCTTGGCAGGCCTGAAACTTGCCTCTGTTTTTTTCGATATTCATTATATTCATTGCAGTTTCTTTGAAATTTTTCGTAAGACCCTTTCGGTTGGCTTGTGACACGCGGGCATTGCTCAACCCACCGGTGAAGCAGAGGCAGAAATCATTGGCCTTATAGCTGCTCGGGGCTGGATCTTTGAGGCATGCATTCATGATCGCGTCAGGTGCTGGCAGGGGTGCTTCGTCATTCTGAACATATGCCTTCAGATTCTTGGCGAACTGTTCGAGTCCTGGCGTCTTACATTGGTGCCGCTGCAAAAGCGCTTCGGTATCCTTCATGCCAGCCTCGAATGGATCGTTCGCGATAGGGGCTGGCGACATCAATAAGTTTGGGTTTTTTATGACTTGCGCCAGCAAGGCCAGTCCTCTCATCAAAGTCGCTCCGAATTCGGCTTGGCCGAGGTTAAAATGATCAGCGTCAGCCGCTGCCTTGAGTCCATCGACTTCTCGTTGAGTAAAATTGCTTTCACATATTGCTCGAATATTGTCAGCAATATTAATCAGATATTTTTTGGTCCAACTTTCGTTGGACGAAATATCATCGAACTTTCTGTTGTAGATATTTTCAATAATTTCCGGCATGGCATATGGTTTCAGAGTTGCCGCATTTGACGCGACGGTGGCCTTCTCGGCTACATTTTCTTCTGCCTCGGCCTTTGCATATTCGTCAGTTTTGTCTTCGAATTCGGCTATTATTTTTTTGGCCGGTTCGAAACCGGATTCAACAGCTTTCTCGTATAAAGATCGTGCAAGCACCGGATCTGCTTCAATGCCCGGCACACCTTCGACATGAAGGTCGGCGAGATAGGCCAACGCGCCCCCATGGCTTTCTTGAGCAGCGTCAATGAGCTGCTCGATTGCATCCTCAATCCGGTCAGCTTTAAGGTACCCGCGCGCCAGCTGGAAACGCAAACGCGGCGTTTGCGGCTCGGCATTGACCGCCGCCTCGCAAACACGGATTACTGTTGGTGCATCAAGTATTTCGTCGGAGATGCCAACAGTGAAGGCTTCAGGGTCGTCTGGATGGGCAGCCAGCGCATCGCACTCCTGTATGATGTTTGGAGGTTTACTGGCCGAAGCGGAAGGCTGCGCTGCCGGAGATAGAACTGTTGACGGCGGAACTGGTGGTGCCAAGGCCTTAAGACGGTGTTCATAGTATATAACAAGACCCTGTTTATAGAATTCAACCAGGCAGGCTGTCGTCTGGCACTGATCTCGTGCCTCGCACTCCTTTGTAAGTAAGTGCGCTCCCTCTTGATCGGGAGTACTATATTCGGCAAATAGAGATAGAAATGCATCGCCCAACTCTTTATGCAACATAGATAGTTCTGGCGAGGAAATGACCATTTTTTTTGTTTCCTCATTTGCTTGGGGGCAATCAAAACTTAAAGCTTGTAATGGCTCAGCAACGAATACCAGGAGGACGGCAACGACTGCGGCAATTCGATAGATCGGAATGTACACGGCCCCTCCCGTCATTATTTGATTGCAGCTTGGCATTTCCTTAGCGCTTAATGCCAATCAGCATAAAGTAAAATGATAGCTATGTAGCATACTGGACAACATCTCCATTTGCTGGTGCTGCCGGATCGATACTATTTTCGACAAATCACGATACCGTTTTATGTTTTATAAGTGTATTTAGCTCTAAAGATATCGTCTGTGTGATTACGTACATAGCGATACATCGTTATAGACAGAGCACAGTTGCTTTTTTTATATTCATCAATGTTTCTAAGATTAAGAAGAAGAAGAAGGATTTCGGGCAGTCTGGTAGACAGTTCGAATAAGTCGCGGTATATTTTCTATGCTGAATCATATTTTGCTTCGAACTGCAATCCTTGGCAAAAAGCTCAGGCCGAACGCTTCATGCACAATTAATAATAGCCTCAGACACCTGACCTCCTTCAACAAACAAGGATGTGCTCTTTTGGCGAGGAATATCAAAAGACCAATGGCAACGCGGTCGTCATGTCGTGCGCCAGTATTTAAGGCAACCAAACTGTTCTCGCCTAGCGGAGACAAACGCAAAATGAAAGGAGATGCAAAAGTGAATAGCAAGAATAGACAAACATATCAATCACACTGTCTGGACGCTGCCACTGAGCTTGTGTCTCAGCATAATGTTAACTCACACGACGCCGTCTCGATGTCTCTCTAGAAACCTTGGAGCATGAATCATGAAATTGATGCAAAGCTGATTGTTCAGGCTCTTCTACAACGGGAAGAGAGTGTAGACCTTCCTGCCGCTCTGCAAGATGCCGGTCAGCTAATATTAATTGAGGGCAGTATGGAAATGGTTTCTTATACCCTAACCGGGAACGACGAGGACATACGGCTTGCTTTCGGTTCCACAAGTTACGGCGCGGGACGAGCGATGAATCGCCAGCAGGTGCTGCCCAACTGGGTTGGGAGGTGACTGTTTGATAAGTATAAACACACGCGAGTTTATAATTAGGGCCATTGAAATACTGGTTACGATTCTAGCGACCTATTTTGCAGTATATCCCCTTCATGGAAAACCCGCTTTTATTATTGAAGTTCTTATCGTACCGGTGTTGGTGTTAGTGCTCTGCGAGTTATTACACGCCAAATACGTAATAGTGCCTAAACTGGAAAATTACATCACCACACGTGACCGGGAAGAACAAACTAGACAGCAGCTAGAAAGATTACGCTTGCAAATGGAAAAAATGGCGGAGTGTTTATTATCCGGTGAGATTGCTCCGCGCCTTGTAAGCCTTATCATAAGGATGCTCGGACGTGCCAACGCACAAGTATCGGCTGCGGAGCTCGATGATGTATGGAACCAGTTGACCTGGTCCCTCAGCAAGACTTACTTTGCAACAAACTATATTAACTACGAGCATATGTACGGCAATACACGCTCAAAGGCGATAATCGCCACCCAGCGCGCAAAAATGCTTGCAGAAGGAGTAACTGTCAGCAAGGTGTTTATCGTAAAAGATGAAGATGAAATCAATTCAACAGAAGCGAAAAAAACTTTGGCATTACACCGCAACGAAGGTATTGTTGATCTTTTTTACATAGTAAAAACTGACATCAGCAATGTGCTCGGTGAAAAACTCACGATTACCGATGACAACTTAGATTTTGGTATCTTCGATGGCAGTGTAGTGTTATGTTGGCATTTCGACAAGAACAGAAAAATTAAAGGTGGTAAATTATTTTTCGGTGAGAATGAAGTGCGGCCTTACCGTGAATTTGCGAATCTTTTGAAGGCAGTTTCAAAAAAATGCCCGTGATCAAGGTATCTTCTCTCACTGACGCTGATGCAGCGGCAATCCGGTTATGGCCACCATATCCCGACTCGCTACAGGATCTCGATTATGCGCTTCGGGCTAATGGGTGGCTTGATCAATTCCCAGACTCGCAGCAAACACGTCGTTTTTCCGCCTGGGATGGTGCACAATTGGTGGGCTTCTCGATTCTAACAAATATTACCTCAACGGACGCGGAGTTTTATATTGCGCTTCATCCGCAGCAAATCGGCCATGGAATCGGACGAGTCGTCATGCTGCGGACATTGGATATCGGTTTCACAGAGCTCAATCTGAAGCATATATATCTAAAAGTGCGCGATTGGCATCAGCGCGCTATAGCTCTCTATGAAAGCATCGGATTTAAAAAGACTGGCACCAGTATTGTCGAAATTCAGGGTAAGCCGGTGAATTTTGTGAACATGTGCATCAAAAGGCCAGACTTGACTAATCGTTAGACAATGAAATCTAAAAAACGCGTTGTATTGCACAGACCTTCTCTAGCAATTGTTTCTCTTTTCGGTTAACACGACTCTCAGGTCGATTCCAAGAAAAAACGCCTGTATCGAACTAAGTTATGTAGGGTGCCAACGGGCCGTTTGTATCATGATAAATGACGCGCTGTAACATCATCGGGTGATGACCGGCCCACAGAATAAGTTGCCGTTGCAGCCGGTCACTGCGCGCAAACTGGCGGGTGATCTCATCGGGGGTGAGCAGGTCGTAGAGTTCAATCGTCTCAGACCGTCCTGATAATCCCTTGTCCTGTTGATCTTGGGCGACCTCGCCAATGCGTGCGACTTCCACCTGAGTTTTTCCAAGGCGCTTGGAAATATAATCCGTAGTAGTCAGGTCATTATTGCCAAAAAACTGCACGATCCCGGCATTGCCAGCGAAGGTTTCCCAGCGTTCTCCATAAAGGGCTTTACCTTGGCTCCAGTCCTGAAGAATGACCCAAAGCTTGACGCCGAATGAAGCGATGAGGCCGGAAGCCGTTTCCAGTTGCTTCATGTACCCCAGCACCGGAAATTCATCCAGGCAGATCAGTACAGGAGCGGGGGGTTTGGTTTTCTCCCGTTCCATTGCGTCGAGTAACTGATTGACAAAAATCCGCATCCACCGCTTCGATATCTCGATGCGTGTTGCCGGAAAGCACAGGTAAATACTGACCCCGGCAGGATTGCTTTTCAGTTCTGCAAGATCAAAATCATTCTCTTGCAGAACATTCCGAAAAGCTGTGTAGTCCAAAAACTTGATATGACGGTTCACCGTTGAATGGACGCCAGAAATCTCACCCTCGCTCTTGCCGTAAAAATCAAGGGCGGCGGCCATGATGGAACTGCCGATTTCCTCCGTTTCAGGATCGACTTCGAGCCGAGAAGCATTGTGCATCATCTCTTCATAGAGAAGTGGCTTCGTGCTTCTCTTTTGCTTTTTGCTGCCGGGTTCGTCTTCCTCAGCAGGAGGAAGCCAGAGCGCTTTTTTGATGAGCGCCCTCACCGTAATAAGGTTTCTCCTGGATTTGTGCTGCGGTGCGGTCGCCACATGGACAATGACGCCTTCGATAAAATTTTTGGCGCTTTCATCCCAATGGGGATCTTTTTGATCGGCGGACTGAACGACGATGGATTCCGCAATCAGTGCAGCATCTTCAAGAAAGCTCTGGCTTTCTTTTGACAGCACGCTCATGGGATTGTAGGAAGCGCGGTATTTGGATACCCGTGCTGACCCATTCAAAAATGGATCGAGGACGTATATTTTTTGCCCCATCGTCTCCCGTCGCTGTGCAGTAATCTCGGCTAGTTCCCCTTTCGGATCGGTCGCAAGAATACTACCAGGATAGAACAGCAAATTACTGATTAACCCTACGGATTTTCCAGACCGCGATCCAGCGACAGTGAGAATATGCCTGTCATCCTCAATTCCGATCAAATGGGAATCAAGTGCACCAATCAGAACTTTCTTGCCCGGATTGTGAGGATCGTAGGTAAGCGATGCACTCACTAGAATATCGTCGAGTTTCATCCAACGCGCCTGCGGTACCTTTTGCTGTCTCAGGAAGCGGGTACTATCGCCGCGTGGGACATCCTGCATGAATCGTTTTGAAAAATCATTCATTGCTGTGACTCCAAAATAATACGATGAAATCATCTTGGCATCACCCGTCAAGCATTCTCCTCCTGCAATCCTCGCCAGCGACAACCGCACAGATCATTTTTTTCCTATCGCCCTCCCTGAAAATTGTGCTATTGCCTGAAAACAAATCGCATGATCAATAAAGAGAAGCGATTGATTTTTTAAACAGTATTAATAAATCTTTAAATCCATTACAGCTAAACTTAAAGTATGGAAAAGTGCGAGCGAAGCGAGCACAAGGTGTGCGTGGTATTACCACGCCCACCTTGCGGGGGGATTTCCAGTCCCCCGCGGACCCCCCTCGGAACTTCCTGATCGACATCATCTTGTGGATGATGCCGCCTAGGGAAGTTGCAACGTTTCGCAGTTGCATTGCGACCAGAAGAGACTGCGGCTCTCCTCTGGACTCCATCGCGCAAAGGGCACTTCGTAGCCCCTTGCATCCTTCGACCAGGGCTTTCGCGCCCTTGGACCACGATCAGGGTTTTCGCACCCTGAACCACGACCGGTGTTTCGGCACCGGACCCCGACCAAAAGGAGATATCAGCTCTCCTTTTTGGAATTCCATCGACCAGGAATAGCGCGTTCCTGGACTCGCGAGGAAAGAGCGAGGAGCCGGAAAGTCGCGCGGCTATATCGTGTGAACATGACTGAACAACGGAAGAAAAAGCGTGCTGCGCCCATTTCTTTTCGCCCGCCCGAAGGGATGCGAGAAGAATTCCGGGCGCGCGTGCAAAACTCCGGCCTCTCCGTTAATGCCTACATAACCGCTGCTGTCTTTGGCCAGGCTGCGCCGCGCGCGCCGCGCTCTCCTCCGCTGAATCAAAAAATGGTTGCAACGCTGCTCTCCCAAGCTGCTCGAATCAGCGACCGCCTGGAAATCGGCGTGCAGCGATCCTCTGCCGCAGAAGATGCGTTGAGCCTTCAAGAATGCCGCGCCGAACTTTCCGAGATCAGAAGCTGCCTGATGCTCGCCTTGGGGAGAACTCCATGATCCCTTTTGCATCGCAGCGCGGCGGAGGTCAAGACCTTGCCACCCATCTCCTAAACGATTACGACAACGATATGATCGAGGTGGCGTTTATCAGGGGTTCCATCGCACGAGATTTGCATGGCGCATTCAAGGAATGGGAAGTGCAGGCCGATACGCTCACGCGCTGCCGCAAATATCTCTATAGCATGTCCATCAATCCTGACCCGGAGCAGGGGCCTCTAAGCCGCGACCAATACCTGGACTACATTAAGCGTACTGAAGACGCGCTGGGATTGACAGAGCAACCACGCGCCGTTGTATTTCACATCAAACATGGCCGCGAGCATTGTCATGTAGTCTGGTCCCGTATCGATGCTGACCAACAGCGTGCAGTTCATATCGCTTTCGACCGTGACAAACTGATGCGCGTGACGCGAGGGTTCGCCCGCGATCATGGGCTTGACCTGCCAGCCGGGTACGACAAATCACGGAAAGCCGGACAGTTGTCACTCTACGATCAAGAACAACTGAGGCAGACGGGTTTGTCGAAGGCCGATCACATACAACAGGTCACTGAAGCTTGGCGGCATAGCGACGATGCCAGATCGTTTGTCCAGGCGTTGGCTGAGCGCGGCTATATTCTGGCGACCGGAAAGCGGCCCTACGTTCTTGTCGATTTATACGGAGGCAAGAATGCGCTCTCCAAACTGATCGACGATAAATCGGTTCGTACAAAAGACATCCGCAATTTCCTTGAAAAGGAATTCCCGCCTGAATCGCTACCAACCGTTGAGGAAGCGCAGCAACTTGTGACGGCTCACCGGAAGATCGTTGAAAAATCAACCAAAGACAATCATTACGAAAACCAACTGGCAGAATTGAAACACAGCCAGCAGGAGCGGCGGCTCGCGGTGGAACAGGAGCGGAATACTCTCAAAGACAAGCAGCAGTTCATGCGACTTTCCCAGCAGTCAATTCATCGGACTGAGCGAGACCAGCTGCGCGCAACCCATATTGCGACAATGAAAGCCATCAGGCTGGCGCGGTATGAAAACAGGCCAACCGGGCTTGCCGCGTTTCTCGGTAAGGTAAGCGGAATTATGTTTCTTCAGAAAAAAATACATCAGTATCAAGATGCCCGGAAAATCCGGGATCATCTTGGACAGCGGGATCAGCTAAAGGCAAAACAGGTTCAGGAGCAGAAGGGGCTGGATTTTCGCTTGAATCTTCAGGTGCGGGATATTGAACGTAAGGCCAAGGCTCTCGAAAAAATTGTAAAACGCGAGCTGGCTGCACTATCGCGGGACAACAAGCGGCATGAACGCGTTCGCGCCAGAGGCGACGATGGATCAATGCCGTCGCTGGCCCAAATTGCCGGGATCGACAACAAGAAGAGAGAAAGAACAGCGCCCGATTTGCTTAGGGCCTTTGATGAAGCAAAACAGCCCAGCCAAGATGGTGCGCCCGATCTCATGGCAGAGTTCAGGCGCGCAGCGAGCGAGCGCCAAGAGGGCGAAAACAGAAACGGTTCTGGCAGTAGTCTTGAGAATGCCCGACCGCCGGAAATTGAGCCTAGCGAGAAGCCACATAGGAACCGTGGCCGGGATAGAGACTCATAATGCGGGAATTTACACCATCCTGCACAATCGAAAAAATCGAGTAACATACACATTGGCAGCCCTGTCATAACACCAGGCCCAATAACATAAACCCACTACCGCTAGCAGCAACTTATGCCCATCACATTATAGTCGCACGATCTGCCAAACGTCTTGATCTATGTTCGCCTCGAACTTGGCAAATCTGATTTCGTGTACCGCAAAGCAAAGCAGGTGGGTCGGTCGCGAAAAACCGACGTAGACCATCTTCGCGGACTGTTTGGCTCGATTGTGCATGGTGGCCGTTATGGCTTCTCCTTTCAATTGATTTACCAGGCGCTCTGACTCGTAGTTCCCGCCACCGCCTTTTTCGTAGAACGTCTCCATATATAAAGTAGCGGTATGGGTTTCGCCCTTGACGCTGTGCACCGTTGATACCTCCACGTCGAAGCCGTCGTACTGTAGAATATTGGCGGATTTCTTGGGTGCGACTGTCGCCGTTGAGGCGGAAGAACCGTTACTGTCATTAATGAAATTAGCGCTTTTGTTAACCGTGCAATCGAACTGCGAAAGATAGCCCGGCAAATGGTTTTTTATATCTAGCAGTACCGCATTACCATTGCCACGTATAACGTCTAGGCACCACCCATATATTTTTTCTTCATACGTCTTCCAATAGTCGGGTTTTGTTTCCTTCAAAAATTCACACATTTTCCTTTTTGAATATGGGGCTCCGGTGATATCGGCAACCTCCTCCTCTCTCAGGATTCTAAGCAACGCGTTACTAATATTCTTCTCGATTGATGATAGCGTGCGATCTTCCTGGTTGTAGTGGAAAATGTAACTTTGGAGATTAGGTTGATCGATTTTCGGTTGCTGTTCGCTTCTTGAAAAGACGGGATGGTAGTCGCATAAACGCAGTTTCCCGTCTTCCTTTTTCGTCGCCCACGCAACAGCTTTGTATCTATTGCGCGGGTTTGCAGGAATTTTTCCTTCGTCTACCAATGTTTTTATGATCGACGCAAAAAGGCAAATCACCTGTTCCTTTTTTGCGTCCGAAAATACTAGGAAATGCGGCTTGATCGCAACGTCACTACCATCGGCGTTTTTCCGCCGCCCTTCAATTTGAAGAGGACTTACCGCAAAAGAGCCGACTACGTTGGCGAGCATGCGACTCAGACGGTAACTGCCATTCAATTGCAATACGGTCGCCCTGTCATTCCAAAAAGGCTGCGCCAAGGTTTCCTTTCCGTCGAAAATAGATTGGTTTTTGTCTCCAATCCTCTGATAAACGCAGGGGCTCGATCCCCCGTCAAAGAAAATGTCTTCCAAAAGACTGTGCTGGTGCTGCGCCATGTCCTGCATTTCGTCAACGAACACATGCATAAACCTTTTTTGGAGCATCACTTTGATCTGCGGGTTCTTTGCAGCAGAGGCGCTTGCTAGGAAATACGCATCGTCATAGCAAAGGTATCCACCCTTCAGCATGCTCAGCTTGAACTCGAAGATCCACTCGCAGACTTTAGTTTTTTCGTCGTCACTCCAGTCCGTGTAATTCACAGGTTTGGTATTTCCGCGCGGCTTTTTAAAATCGATTTTTTTTCCGCCGTATTCGTCCGTTAGGTTCATTTTTCCGTTTACGAGCGACCAGCGTAAGTTCTTCGCGTTCAACATTAGGTAACGTTTAGCGTTCTTGCTTTCTTGGGCAGAAAAACCTGCGAGGTTAAAAGGCGGTTTGGAGAATTTCTGATTGTAGATGTCGTCGTCGATCCGCACAGGTGTTTTTTTGTACCTGTTTGTGAAGAACGGGATCGCAAGAAATTCGTTGACGAAGCTCTGGATCGTTCCTACGAAATTCGGGTGCTTGAAAAGGCTTGCGCAATGAGTTCCTATTTGCTCCCTTATCTCGTCTATTGCCGCATTGGTATGAGAAATGACCAAGATTCCAGAGCCGTCTTCGAACGGCAAGTGACGGTCCAGAATAAGGAGTTTGGCGAGCAGTGCGGTCGTTTTACCGCTGCCCGGCACGGCTTGCAAATCGACCGTGTCGAGGTTCCTGATAAATTCTCTGCGTTCCGAATCGAACGATTCGCCCGCATTCAAAAGAATACGTTCTGCGTAAGCGATATCCTCCTCCGAAACACTAAACGCCGCAGGCATACTCGATGGCCTTCACAAGGTAGGCGACGTGCACGTCGGCTACCATTTTCGATTTATCCACCTTTCCGTCCGCGCACGCCTGCGCCAATCGGTTTGCGATTTCCGTCTTGGACAGCGACTTGTCTTTAAGTTTCCTGGCAAGGATAGCGTCGAAGTCCGCCCAGTCTGTTCCGCTGTGCACCTCCTTGACGATCCTCGCAAATTCGTCCCCGAATGCGGCGGATTTTGAAAGGCAATATTCAAGCGTCCAATGAGGTGCGATGAATGACTGCACGGATTGGCCATCGTAGTTCGCGGCTTTGTTTGCCGTAGCCTTGACCAGCTTCGCCTTGTCGCCTGGGACGGGACCGTCTTCGTCAGTCGGATAGATATCTACATCCGTTACAACGGCGACGGGTTTAGAAAAAAATGGGGCATTTTTGCGCTTGAATATATTCGCGTAGCGTATAAAGGCCAGGCAGCTCACGTTGATGACGGCCACGCCTTTTTCTGTCAAGTTGCAGCCGATCAGTTTCGCTAATTCCGGCAGTAGCAATTCTTCCGACCAGCCTTCCACTAAGATCACACCCTTGGCGAAAAAAAGGTTCGACTTCGTGACATCAAGAAAGCGTTGGAGAAAAACATAATCGTCTTTCTTGAGTTCGGTATACTCGTCGCTCATTGGGAAAGCCTCGTCTCCGCTACAGATCACGAGATTCTTGAGTTCGAGTTTCGAACCGATGTTTGGGCTATGGGTTGTCATGATGAGCTGCACGCTGTGCTGCTTTTGGAATGTCTCGATGGCTTGCATCTGCGCCTGTGGATGCAAGTGCGCTTCCAGCTCCTCGATCAGCCCGAGCCGTATTCCAGTCCAGTTGTTTTTGTTCAAGTGCAACAGTTCGGATGCCATGAAAAGGCGGTTGAGCGTTCCAAGTCCCGGCCTGATTTCACCCTGAATCGAGAGCTCCAATTTTTCCAACAGGCTCCTGAGCTGGCCTCGCTCCGTTACGGCTAAGCCTGTTTTCTTGCCGGGTTCGTAGAGCGACTGGATATAAGTGTCGATCTTATCTTTCAGTCCTTTGCCGTGCTGGTCTTTGATTTTAGCGCCTACGTTATTGTTGCCATCGAAATAGTTTTCGATAGACGAATTGAAATTTTTCAGCAATTCCATTAAAAGATGATCGTCGCCTCGGTTCTTGAACGCCTCGTGTCCAATGAGAATCTGTGAAAGCCGCGAATTTTTTCTCGCGATAAGTTCTTCTTCGGCATCCCTCAACGGCTTGAGATACGTGACTTTCAGATATTCTTTCGCTTCCGGGCTTAACTGTTTTCCGTCAGTGTCAGCTCCCGCGCGAACTTCGTAGGGCAAAATCTGGCCAGAGACGACATTTTTCTTCACGTCAAGAATGAGACGAAGGGATGGTATGATGTTTTCTCCTACCGTCTCCCAGGAAAGGAATTCGGTAAAATTCTTCCCTTCGTCCGGTTCAATCCCCGACAGGACTAATTCAATCCTTAGCCTGCGTTGCGTGTTGTGGAAATCGTCGTTGTCGATTCTCGACCAGTCATAGCTATGTGTTTTTAACACGATTCGAATAGCGTCGATGATGGCGGATTTACCCGAATCATTTTCCCCGATAAGGACGTTTAGTCCGGAATTGAAATTCAGGTCGAGATGCGGCGTCTCCAGAGCGAATACGGCAGCGTTGCCGAATTTTCTGAAATTCCATAGCTTGAGATTGGAAAGGTGCATGTCATTTATTGAGTTTTTGTTCAACGTTCTTGGGATCATACGAAAACATGCTTACGGGTACTTTGCTCGCTGAATCGACGATATCAGATTGGTCCCATCGTTACACCAATTGACCATTTTGGTGCTGATCTAAGCATGGAAAGGCGCATTTGTCCATTGCCTGACGGTATGCCGGTCCGAATAGGATGGCTCTGTGATTTTCCCGCACAGATAGCGCCAGATATCCCCGTAAAATTTGCATGCATTAACATCCCACTTGCGAAATGCCGTTGCGATAGATTTTTTGAGTCAGCACCTCAAATAGCGTCCTACTTTCCATCTCCCATTAGGAGCTGGCCTAGAAATTTAGCAAAAGGAACGATGTCTCCCTCTGCGCTAGCCTTCTCCAATGTCCCCATGTAGTCGTTGCGCCGGGTCACGGGGATGACGGTCCATGGGTAGCCGCCCGATGCAAGCATCACGTTCATCAAGAAGCGGCCCATGCGCCCGTTTCCGTCAAAATAGGGGTGGATGTAGACAAAAATGAAGTGCCCCATGACAACACGAACAGCAGGCTCGGCTTCTTTTTCGAGAAGCTCGAAGAACGCGGGCATGAGTTCGCGTACAGCGTCGCGATTGGGCGGAACGTGTGTCGAGCGACGGATAAAAACCGGGCCGCTGCGATAACCGGCAAGGTCGGCAGGACGAAGAAGGCCTGCAGTGATGCTCGGTCCAAATAGCTCTCGATACCACGCTCCGTGATCGGCATTCGCGACGGTGCCTGCATTTTCATTGCTTAGGACTTTGCCAACGCTGTTCTTTACACGCTGGAAGGCCTGCCAGTAGCCACGGGCGGCAAGAGCATCTCGCTGGTTACGGTCCGTCTCAATGGAGTCGGGGTTCCAGTCTCCAGAACGAACTCGTTCAATCAGCTCTGCGCTGACCCGGTAGCCTTCAATGGAAAGTGAGTTGTAGGCGTCGATCGCGTAGACATCATCAACATGCTGAAGATACGTGGACTTGTCGGTTGGCCTTCCTGGCGGAACGGGAAAATACTCAAGAACGTCCTCCCTCATTTTTTGCCATATCATGGTCACCCTGTTCACATAAGGCGAAGTTTCACGTGAGCTAAGCGCCACATGTGGCAGACCCTTGAACGGGTCAACTTCGTTCACCGTGTATCCTGCAGCTCGCATCGTCTCAATAATGCTGTCTGCGATTGTGGTTCGGCCAATGTTGCGAAATGCCCCGGCCAGTCTTCCCGCAATCGTGCTGTGCCCGCCTTCAAGCAAGCGGACAAGAACTTCGGACGCGTCAGTGATCGCAGCCAGAGCAGCGCGCATGACGATAGGCTGCGCAGTGAAATGTGTTGGCGAGGTCGCAATGAGACCGGCAGGAAGACTGAAAACACGCATGCCGCTATTGGTTTCAATATCCAGCGGCGGAGGCGTAGCCAGTCGAACATCGAATATCGAGGTCTCGTAGGGAAGGGATAGGGGCTTGTTGCCGCCTTTCGGTGAGCGGACAATCACTTGTTTCGGCACCGTCCAATCGCCGGCAAATAGGGTCATTGACTGTTCAGGACTAAGGCACCAGTCGTCGCCGAAGCGTTCGTTTAGATAGTCGGCGCAGAATGTCCAGAAAGACGAATACCAAGCTGTACTTTCACCCGGCACTTCGTCGGGGCGGGTGGGTATGTACCAGCCCCTCATGACCTCGCGGATGAAGCCGTTCTTGAGCAGTCGCTGCCTGTGTGTACGAGTTATTTGACTCGTTCGGATGGCCACGATCCCTTGATCCTGAAGCCTTTTAAGGGCTTCGAGGGAGGCGGCGAGGCTTTCGGATGGTGATGCCATGATCGTTTCTGCGTTATTTTATTTAGGTTATTCAGTCTTGCAGTTTTTAGGTTATCGTGTCAATCTATTTTTAGGTTATCGTGTCAATCTATTTTTAGGTTATCGTGTCAATCTATTTTTAGGTTATCGTGTCAATCTATTTTTAGGTTATCGTGTCATTCCATTTTTAGGTTTTTGTGTTGTTATGGGCATTCAGACACATAGAGCCAAGCTGCGCCGCGCGCTCCTCCGCTGAATCAAAAAATGGTTGCGACGCTACTCACCCAAGCTGCTCGAATCAGCGACTGCTTGGAAATCGGCGGACAGCTATCCTCTGCCACAGAAGATACGTTGAGCCTTCAAGAATGCCGCGCCGAACTTGCCGAGATCAGAAGCTGCCTGATGCTCGCCTTCCCGTCTCTATCTGATAGTGGCTGCACGCCTTGTCAATGTTTTCGCCTACAAGATATAGAACCATTTTCTAACTTTCGCGTACTTCACCTACGAGAAAGTTAGAATTTTCCAAGCGGTCGAGCTTAAGGAAGAACGAGGCCCTGGCGGTTTTTAGGTTTTTCGGTTGTATCGTTTTTAGGTTATTGTGCTGTTCACAGCATGGAGGTGCTGCCAAACCAAAACGAATGTGGCTTGCGAACTCATCAAAATAAACGTGATATTTCCAGCGGTTCTTAACGATGATTTACGGGTGAGAACGGCCAAATCAGGGACTTCGTCCTTCGGGGCGAGCTCCTCGCAAAACAGATAAGCAGAGATTTTATACTTGGCAGACGGTAAGAATTCTTGCTACCATATAAAAATGGAGGTGTTAAATCATGGCAACCGTCAAAAAAATCAGTGTCGCCCTTCCCCCTGAAATGGTGGCCCTTGTCCACCAAGCAGTGAGCACAGGCGAATATTCCTCAAGCAGTGAAGTGATCCGCGAGGCGTTGCGCGCGTGGAAACACGAACGAACATTGCGGCAGCAGGCCCTCGATGAACTACGCTCTGCCATCAGAGATGGTATCAACAGCGGCCCCATTGAGAATTTCAACATGGAAGAATTAATAGCTCAAGCCAAGACCCTGCGCCGCGCCGAGAAAGCTCAATAAATGGTGCAGCGCTATGTTGTCACTGCCACGGCAGAATCCGATTTACTGGAAATCTGGCGCTATATTGCGGAGGACAATGAAATGGCCGCGGACAGGCTGCTGCGAGAGCTCGCGGAAAAATTTTCTCTTTTGACACAGCAACCAGGCTTGGGTCGGGAGCGGCCGGAGCTGTACCCGGCAGTGCGATCCTTTCCTGTAGGCCATTATGTTATTTTTTATCGCGGCCTTGAGCAGCAGGACATAGAAATTACCCGCGTTCTTCACAGTGCGCGAGATCTGGGGCTGATTGAATTTCACCCCCCATATGGGTCATCAAATTAAACTTGTGAGTCAAACAACGACCCCTAAAAATGGAACGTGACAATTCTGGCGAATATTGGCGGCGCTTGACGAGTGAGGGCGGGCACAATATCAATAAAAAAAGCTGCTTAACTTGGCTGTTAATCCGCAGGTCCCTGGTTCGAGTCCAGGTCGGGGAGCCAGATATAGAGCCTTGCTGCGATGCAGGGCTTTTTTATTAGCTAAATCATTAACCTAAACCTGTGAGGTACAACAGCTTAGAATTTTCCAGTCACCATCCGATAATGGATTGAATACCTTGTTGGATATCATTTAAGTAGCATGTTTAATATTGCATTAATGATTACCGTGACTACTTTATCGGCAAATTTTATTTTTAGTTGAGGATGTGTATTGGCATACTAAATTTCAACTCACATTAACCTTATAAGAAAATGGATGAGCCGATGAAAATATTTCTGATGTGTGATCCCAGATATTTCGAAGTCAGCTATGTCATCAACCCTTGGATGGCGGGAAACCAAGGGCGGGAAAATAAAAAGTTGGCGGCGAAGCAATGGAAAAATTTATATGACATTCTCTCCAGAAAAGCATCAATCAAACTGATCGAGCCGGTAGCTGGGTTGCCGGATATGGTGTTCACAGCCAATGGCGGTTTTGTATACCGTGATCACGAAGTAATTGTGTCTTCATTCCGCTATCCGGAAAGGCAGGGAGAGTCGTCATACTTCAGCCAGTTCTTTGAGAATTCCGGCTATCGTATCAAGCGGCTAAATAGCGATATACAATTCGAAGGGGCGGGTGATGCGCTCTATGATTCCAATGGACGAGTGTGGATTGGTTACGGGCATAGGAGCGATGTACAAGCATTAGATGAAATCGCCACAATCTTACAGGCTCAGGTAAACGGACTGACTCTTGTTGACCCAAGGTGGTATCACCTGGATACCGCATTTTGCCCTTTGGTAAATGGGTATGTTCTCGCATATGAACAAGCATTCACGTCTCAAAGCGTTAATAAAATTAAGAACGAATTCAACAACAGAGTCATTTGGGTTTCGGATGAGGATGCCAATAACTTTGCCTGCAATGCGGTGAATATCGGCAACGATATCATTTTATATAAGGTCTCGAACGAGTTGAAGGCTACGCTCAGTAAACATAATTTTTCCATTATCGAGGTTGATGTTTCAGAATTCATGAAAGCGGGGGGCGCATGCAAATGCCTCACCTTGGAGCTATGACAAAGCTCCAAATATATCCCATCCAATAATCTGAATACTACTAAAAAAATCCAATCGAGAATCAATATTAAGTAATACATAAATCCCTGCTAGTACATACATACAGGCCTGGAAAATGTCGATAAACTTCTTAGGTGCTGTAGGTTTGTCTGTATTCCAATTCGATAGAACTATTTCAGTATTTTCTTATCTATACTAATTGTATAGCGTAAGCTATTCCCACGTTTTTCCTCCTTGAACGTGGAATCTTAACTTATCGCATTATTAGTTAAGATATTGCCCCTGTTCCCATGAGGTTCAGGGGCATTTATTTGATTTCTTGGTCTGCGTGAGAGTACTCGACTCAGACTTACTGGTTGAACCATAGCAACAGCAAGAATAGGGATTATTGGTGGTAGCGCAAATCACGCCTCAGTTCAATTGAAATCGAGGGTGTTCTTCCTACACGATCTCCCTGTTAATGATGTGTTGAATGGCACATCAAGGATTACTTTGACTGTAATTTTTACGTCTTTTTTTAATAAATTTTAATAAAGATGTAGTTTACCTAATCAAAGAGAATTACCATTTTCATAAACAATTAAATCAATCGAGAATAAGTAAATAAGGAAAATATATTGTGATCAATCTTCCCAATATCACCGTTTCGAGCCTGGATCTAGCGCGGCTCAACCATTTAATAGATACGCTGCCAATAGATTCACAGCCCGAATTGGACAATCTGCGGTATGAATTGGATCGTGCGATAGTAATTGCGCCGGAGAATATCCCGGCAACCGTTGTAACCATGAACTCAACCATTCGCTTTATTATTGAGCCGACGGGAAAGACGTTCGAACTGACACTGTCATATCCTGAGGACGCGTTGGGGAAGCCCAGTCGGATTTCCGTGTTAGCGCCGGTCGGTAGCGCGTTGCTGGGACTGGCAATCGGTCAGCAGATGGAATGGCCGGTACCCGGAGGCAATACCATAAAGGTACGGGTGCTCGATATCAGTTACCAACCAGAAAGGTCGGGCGAATATACAAAGTGATGTTCAACTCTACTAGCTCAAACCTGATCTACTAGTTACCCAATTTTTAGGTCTTGGGTGGGTCAGGCTTTCCTAGTACAACTGACGATAGACATTCTGAATCTTCATCTGTACTCATGTGAATTGGATTTTATTTGAACGAAAGCGAGAAATAGTCAATAACTCTCAATAAACCAAATTCACAACAACTAACACCAGATTTTCGTCATACCACGCTAAGACTCTTTTTGGGAAAGAATTGTACAAATACTAAAGATCAACAAATTCGATTAATCAGGGAAGGTATATTAACTCTTGCTCGAGCCGTACATGACCGCATGTTAGCAAGCTTTAAATTGATGGTTGGTGATGATGGAATAGACGACCTCTTTACGATTGATTTCGCGTTCTATTTCAACATAAAAATGGAGCGATCTAAGGAACATTCATGAAAATAGTAACTATATTCGCATCTTTAGTCAGCATTTTTTTGTTAGCCCCATTCATGACGTATGCTGCTGATATCGATAACATTATTAATTATAAGTCCCCACCAACTCCATTGAGTGCGGAGATTGTGCAGCCATACTCAATACAAGACATCATTGCAAAATTGCCCGAATCGATTGATGACAATGGAATATATATACAAAATTACGACAGGATTTTGGGAGAAAATTGGATCAACGATCCTAGATTTGTGGCCTTTGATGAAGGAAATTTTGGGAAATGCGAAGAGTATTACATTCGAATGGAAAACAATTACGGCGGAATTATTTTCAGAAGCACACTAAAATATCTATTCCCAAAAAATGAAGAAATGAAAGCAAGAGCTAGCGAAGACTTACAATCTGCGATGACTTATATTAAGCACCCGGGCAATCTTAACTACGGCAATGGGAAGTGTGATAACCGGAATAAATATCATATTAAGCTAACTGAATTACTCAATGCTCTTATTGAAGCGGCACCAATGATTCTTCAAGAAAAGCAACATATGGTGGCGATGGTGCAAGCGGCAAATATATTAAAACAAGATCAAGAAAATGAAAGGGCACGGATAAAGCAGCAATCAGAAGCAAAAGCTGAGGCTGAGAGAGAAGCAATGAAACTTGCTGAGATGAGAGAAAACGAAGAACGAACTAATAAATTAGAGGCGTGCCGGAATAAAATTACATATAGGCTTTACGAAATATCGACAATCATTGAGCATAACCGAAGAATGGCGAATGATGCCTTGCAGGAGATACATCGACAAAAAGAAGGTGAGAAAATCTCAGGGTATGTTGATAAGCAGATGATGTATCGGATGAGGAATATAATTGTTGGAGCGAATAACCTAAATAAAGATAACTTTAAAATGTACAAGAGATTGGGCGGCTCTGCACGACAAGTAGAATCAGTAAAAAGCTTGTCCGATCCATGCAAAATGTAAGGTGACTTAATTCATATATACTAACTCAATCCTGATCTGTACTAGCTCAGACTTGATATGATAGTTACCGAATTTCTAGGGTATCTGTCAGATTAAATTTGGTTTAAGTCTTTTCCATACCAAACCAGTTTCCCCACTAAGTAAAGTATCCAACGGCGTTCTGCCATTACAGACCTTACCCAGATGAGTTCTTTCATTATTGTAATAATTGAGCCATAAGTCTAGATTTATCTGTACTGTTTCCCTATCAGCATAAAGTTTTTACGGAATGTAACTTGGTAAAACTTCTTCAATATGATTTGTGGATGCACTCGCATATCCCGTTAGTCTGTGATGACATCGCCTTGGTTCTAGTATGGTCAATATCATTGATAGCAAGATAGAGTTGGGTAATCAGGTTGTGCTACTTTGCCACAATACTCAGTACCGCGATCCGTCAAGATATGCAGCAGTTTGACGTAATAGTTACATCTTCTTAAGTACCCGCTCCTTAAACTCTTTCTCAGCCTTAAAATGCGGCACATACTTAGGGAAGCGCTGATTAACTCGCGTTTCAGAATCTCACAAATTTAAAAATCAATTGGTTACGCGCGAAATTCCGCGAAACTTTGAATTAATCAGCGTCTCCTTAGCAGGCACTTCCACTCGTTCGCCAGTCTTATGATTCTTCCCTGCAGTGTGTGATTCTTCCCTGCAGTGATGGTCTGGAATTCAGAGAAAAACTGCCAAGCTACGTATCTCAATATAGCCTCTCTTCGATAACGTACTGGATAGCACATGAATGACTATTTTGATGCTTCAAATGTCATTACCAATTCTCACTCACGGCGGGACGCTGCTTCATTAAACTGGATTGGTAGCACATTTTTTTGCATCACGCTGGGCTCTTAACTGCTCTGCGCGTTTATTGGCACTTTCAAGCGCGGCACTCTTTTCCAAACTGTTGCCAATTCCAAAATCACCAAGGATAGCAAGTACATCACGACCGCTAAACTTACTCTCTTTGTTAACATGCTCGGTAAATCCATTGACCTTTGCAATTTCAAGATCAAATTCACGACAAGTCATTGAATCTTTTTCGTAGCTTGTAAGAGAACCTTGCCTGCCGTAGGTTTTTGTTGCACAGCCCTGAATGGATAAAAGAACTAAAACGGATGATGCAAGCAAGACTTTATGTTTCATAATATATTCCTTTTTTAAAAATACTATCTTTACGAATTACCCATTCAAGATAAGGTACTGATTTACAGCGATCCTTTGCCTACACCCCCCGCATCCAGCAGCATAGCTTGAACGCAAC
This sequence comes from Candidatus Nitrotoga sp. AM1P, assembly GCF_013168275.1. Taxonomy (GTDB): domain Bacteria; phylum Pseudomonadota; class Gammaproteobacteria; order Burkholderiales; family Gallionellaceae; genus Nitrotoga. The sequence continues at coordinate 1,162,609 of NZ_AP019547.1, forward strand.
AGCGAAGGTGCCTAAGAGACTTATAAATAGAATAGGTCACCACTAGAGGTTATCGACAAACTTCAATGTTTCTGTAATTCGATTCCAGAAGCAACGCTTGCACAGCAATCTAGCCAAAACAAAATATTCGCAGTCAGCTCTTAAATATGTACCCTAAATTTTTAAAAAATATAGCCGTTACTACTAAAAACGGAGAGGAAAATAATGAAACTGATAAAAATAGTTTGCACAGTCGGACTGCTGGGAGCAAGCAGTGTTTTTAGCATACCCGCAGCATTAGCAGTATCTGCCATGGGTGAGCATACATTCTACGTCGGCGGCAGCATCGGCGAGGCCGGGTATAGAGCCTTCCCATCCAGAGTGCCCAATATCGATGACAAGGATACTGGATACAAGATATATGGCGGCTATCAGATCGACAAAAACTGGGGAGTCGAAACTACCTACTTTGATTTGGGCAAAGCCACTGTTCACGACTCTGTAAATAATGGCTTTGCCATAACTCCTGTCTATGCATCTATTGGTGCTACTGCTTGGGGATTTGCAGGTACTTTCACTACACCCATCTATAATAATGTTTCGTTATTCGGCAAGATTGGTTTGATTAGAAGTGAATTAAAAGCTAGGGCTTCTATTCGTGGCGTAGATAATCAAGCAAAAGAGTTCAGTACCGGTGTCAACTTCGGCCTCGGCGCGAAATATGACTTCACCCGCAATTTCGTCATTCGTGCAGAGTGGGAACGTTTAGAAATGCAAGTAAATAATCAAATGTCCACTGTCAACTCCGACGTAGATTTCCTGTCGGCAGGTATCACATACAAATTCTGATTTATTGTGTTGTCGATATATCAAAAAAGCTTCGCACTGCCGTCTTCATCACTACTCAGTCGCTTTCTTTATTTTCACAATAGTCATACTCATATTTTCTGATTACACCTTGATGCATTTATTTTTTAGTACCTTGGCAATCTAAAAACATTCAACGTAACATTCCGTAACGTAGTTCCACCTCTCAAAGCGCCCTCAGTCTGCATGCCCATGGGCGTTTTTTCATTTTCTGCACAATCTCAAATAACATAAATAGGAGAACACATGATTTGGAAATTCTTAATAGTAGCTGCAATAGCCATCAGCCTGATCAAACTTGGCGCATTGTCAGTATGGGTCACAGCTTTATCGTTGACGCTTAAATTAACCTGATTAGTTACGTGCCTCAGTTGGGTGTAATTTTTTACGTACAGGCTCATGTGGTGAGCCACTGGTGGGCGAATAATAGGCGCATCTACCGAAGGAGATGCGTCATGGCAATGAACCGAGTTCAGTTTCAAAGGGTCTGTCGATGTCTGAGTTTCTGAAGCAGTACGGGAGGGTGGAGCAATGTCACGCGGCGCTGTTGGCGTCGCGCTGGCCAGAGGGCTTTGTCTGCCCGCATTGCGGAGAAACCCATCACAGCACCTTCATCCACGACGGCAGGCAGCACTGGCAGTGCCAAGCGTGCCGCTACCAGACGATGGTCACTGCCGGTACGATCGTCCAAGCGACTAAGCTGCCGCTGACGCTCTGGTTTCTGGCGATGCACTTGCTGACCCAAGCGAAAAACAAGGTTGCCGCGCTGGAACTCATGCGCCATCTGGGTGTGAGCTACAAGACCGCCTGGCTGATGAAACTCAAGCTGCTGCAAGTCATGACTGAGCGTGAATCCTCCCGTGTCCTCGAAGGGCGAGTCGAAATTGACGACTCCTACCTGGGCGGCGAGCGCCCGGGTAAGCGCGGTCGAGGTTCCGAAAACAAAGCCTCCTTCGTTGCGGCTGTGCAGACTACAGAGGACGGCAAGCCGGTCGTAGCCTGCTTCGTCCACATTCCGTTCACCAGGAAAGCCATCGAAGCTTGGGCCCAGAAGGTGCTGGCACCTTCCGCTCAAGTGCTGTCCGACGGATTGGGATGTTTTCGGGGTGTCGCTGCCAGCGGCGCTACGCACTCCGCCATTATTATGAACGGGGGCACGGGTCGGGAAGTGGCACAACACCCGGCATTCCGCGCCGTGAATACCGTGCTGAGCAACCTGAAAACAGCTATCAGTGGAACCTACCATGCTTTCGACTTCCGTCAATACGCAGACCGTTACCTGGCCGAGGTTCAGTACCGTTTTAACCGCCGCTTCGATCTTGGCACCATCCTCAAGCGCCTCGTTCGCGCTGCGGCGAATACAACCCCATGCCCTGAAGCTGCCATTCGGGCAGCTGAGGCATGTAACTAATCAGGTAAATTAATGCTGATATTACTCACTGCAGCTGTTCTGTACTTTGTTTGGCAAGGCGGATTCAAACGAAATTAATTAGCCAACCATTACCGGTAACCATACACACCCTTCAACCCATACTGCATTAGTCGCAACACCTCTCAATCTGCATTACACCGTCAACCCTGCCTGCAAATAAGCGGGCTTTTTTACGTCCAAAATAAGGAGAAACCATGATTATTTTACGCAATCCAGCTGCTGCAAAGAACATTGCCAATCCTGACATTCGCAGCATAGTTGAACAAAGATACTCAGAAATATGCGCAGGCGAAGCTTACGACTATGACCTGCACGGCTACATGATTGTCGTTGAGCCTGGAGACAGTGTGGCCGCATTGGAGAAGAAATGCAGTTGCCCTATCCTGCACAATTATTTTGATGATGCCTGCTTCGGCGATCCTGAGTTCTCACCCTCATTTGAAGCGCTGGAAGATCATGCCAACTGCTACGAGATGGTATTCATTCTGAACGATGACGGATTTGGCATAAGCATCTTCATCCCGAAGACCGAAAGCATTAATATCAATCTACTAGCTATGTGTGCCCAATACGCTACACCTGAACTGACACAGTACTAAAGTTGGTAATTCATTCTCCCTCCACTTACCTCTTCAGCACCCTCCCCTACCCCCGCTCCATCGCTTCTCTCTACTGCTAAACATCAATCATTTTTGCGATTTTTTAGCCATCTTATATGAAGGCCCATTCAGTATTAACTGTAAAAATCTTCATTTAATTTCGTTTGCTTTCAATACACAGACAGCTGAGTAACAGATAGTCGATCAAAGTATTCATCACGGAGCATTTTCAAAATCAGTCCCATCAGTCTCAGTAGTTAATCAATAAGTTATCCATTTTCAAAACAACCCAGTCTAAACACCTAAAAGGAGCTTTACTATGAAATCTATAACAACCATCAATCCAGAAATACGCGTTTTGAAAGCTGCCTCATGCCCTTCACTCACAGGAAAATCTATACTGTCCTATCAAGTCGGATATGGCGGAAACAGAGCAAACACCAGCACTACTGAAACCGTAATCCAGTTGCAGGTTTATGCCAATACCGGTGGAGGTTTCTTTAACAAAGACTGGATCCCCTTAAGCACCATTCTGCAATTATTTGAAAGGACTCCAAGCAACAAGACCATCACCTCAAACGCCCTATATCCACTCTTTAAAGGCAGATCAATAAACACGCCTGCATTTCTCTTGGCAGTATTAAAACAGGAAGGATTCTTGCTGCCCATAAAAGATTAAGTCACGTAGTTATGAGCGTATCGACCCAACTAAATTTATGACAGAGATCAAAGCGCTGATTGAGGCTATGGGTACTGCCTCCACTGCTGCCACCTCGCTGGATAATGATTCTACTGTTAGCCCAAACATCAAAGACAAACAACCAAATGTAGAAGTCAAACCAAAGCAAGCAATACCCAGCAAACTAGTAGTAGCGGGCAAGAAAGCTGCATCCAAAGTCAGTACCAGCAATGCCTAAACGTTACTCGTAAATAACCCTTCTGACGTAGTTGAAGTCCGTTAGCGCCTACACACCACCTCTTCTAATCTCAAGAAACTTAAGGGAAGTTCAGCTTCGCAACGAAGCACAGGTGCAATACCGACCGTATGCCGAACCTCCCGCAGTCTTTCCCTTTTAGATTTCCTTTCAACAACTTTGTCAACAAAGGAGTTCGTGATGATTATTACAGCTCTAGTTGTAGCCACGCTTCTGTGCTTCGTCATGCCTGCAACAAGAGGCTTTGGCGTTATCGGCATAGCGATCCTGCTTTACTTTTTCCCACTAACGACCATGACCCTTCTCGTGGTTGGCGCAGTCTTTGTTTATTTCATTTATTTCTATAACAAATAACCATTACTAAAGGAGCAATATTATGAATACCCAAAATTATCTTCTCGACGCGATTGATGTAGTGCTTGCCTGGGACATCTCTGGCGAAGCATTCGCAGATGCAGTAATTGCGCAATCAGGGTTTATGGCAAAAACCAATTCTGACGAAGTTAATTGGCTGTACTCGGACTGATCTCACTAAGCTAGTTTCCTGTCACCTCTGATTTTCTCGCTTACCGCTCAACCATTTCTCCCTGCATACCACGTTCTTACTAACACGACGATCAACTAACGATCTGTGGATTTTCTCTGTCTGGAGAAAGTGGATTGGGCATCAATCCCAAGCATTACATTAATTTTTGTACTGCTCAGGTTGATATTTTCTTAACAACTTTGGTTCATCTGACATTTGCGTGGGTAAAAGTTAATCTATCGTCTCGAACTTGGTTAGGGGACGAGCGATGGAAAGCAAAGAGCTGCACCGGCACTTGCTGGGGATAAACGAACCGTGGAGGGTCGAACGCGTTGATCTGGACATGACGCGAGGACAGGTTGATGTGTATGTTGAACATGCGAAAGGAGTGCGATTTTCCTGCCCGAAATGCGGACAAGAACATGCCGTATACGACCATTCTGCCGAACGCACTTGGCGGCACTTGGATAGTTGCCAATTTATGACCTACCTGCATGCCAGTCCGCCACGTGTATCGTGCCCTGAGCATGGCGTACTTCAAGCGCGCCTGCCATGGGCAGATGAAGGAAGTCGCTTTACCCACCTGTTCGAGGCGCTGGCAGTGAACGTCCTGCTGGCAGCTAATATAGAACGTGCCGCCGGTCTGCTGCGCATTAGCTGGGGTCAAGCATGGAATCTGACAGAGCGTGCAGTATTGCGTGGACGTGCTGCCAAGAGATATGCACTGCCCAAGCAGATCGGCGTGGACGAGAAAGCCATTGCTAAGGGGCATCAGTACATGACCTTGGTTTGTGATTTGGGGCAAGCGACGGTGGAATACATTGGCAAGGGGCGCCGAGAAGAAAGTCTGGGCGCCTACTTTAAAGCCTTTGGCACAGAACGTTGCGTCGGCATAGAAGCGATCAGTCTCGATATGTGGCCAGCCTTCATCAACGCCTGCCGAGACTGGGTGCCGGAGGCGGATGGCAAGATGGTGTTTGACCGCTTCCACATCATGCGACATATCCTTGAGGCGGTGGACAAGGTAAGGAAGCAGGAACACAAAGCGCTGATGGATAAAGGGGACACTACGTTGGTCAAGAGCAAGTACCTGTGGCTGACCAATCCGTCCAACATGGCCGACCAAGCTAAAAAGCGCTTCAAGGAACTGCAAAGCAGCGAGCTCAAGACTGCCCGTGCGTGGGCGCTCAAAGAGGTGCTGCGGAAGTTGTGGAGCTACACGTCTATGGCCTGGGCGCTGAAGTTCTGGAAGCGCTGGTATTACTGGGCGACGCACAGCCGCTTGCAGCCCATGATCGATGCGGCAAAATTGATTGCGCGGCACTTGCCGAATGTGTTGACCTATTTCAAACATCGCATCACCAATGCTGTGGCTGAAGGGTTGAACTCAAAGATTGCAACTGTACAAAAACGTGCCTGTGGATTCAGGAACCGTGACCATTTCAAGATCGCTATCTATTTTCATTGCGGCGGCCTTGATCTGTATCCGGTTCAGGCTACCCATGGGAAAGTCGGATGAACCATTATTAATAACCTAATCTGCTCGGGTCTTGGTAAAGTTACTAACGCCATTCGTAATTCAAAAATTTAAATAAGACACTAGCAATATTATGAATTCTCCATAATTAATCCAATATCAATAAACTACTATATAATTTTTTACTCTATTACTTTGAATCTCCAATAATTTTAAACTACATTTTTTAAGGATGGGAATCGCATGGTCTATTGTCCAGATTTAATCCAGTTAAAAACAATAAAAAGGGGCATTGCGATTATCGTTGCAATACTATCCACAGGATGTGCAATTCAGACGCCACCCATTGTTCAAAAAGAGTCACCGCAGTCAGCAGCATTTCAAAGGGCCGCTCAACAGGCGGTAATTTCTCAAACACCTCTTAAACCAACACTCAAGCGGAAAATCGCTCTTGGCCGGATTACAAATGAAACCAGTTATGGGCGATCTTTATTACGTGATCAATTTAATGATCCTCTAGGTAAGCAAGTAACCGATTTAATGAGCAAGGCACTCACAGAGTCCGGTGCTTACCTAGTCTTTGAACGGCCAGATCTCAATCGCGTTCTAATTGAAAATGAAATTGGAGGAGACAAACTTAATCTGATCGGTGTAGATGCACTTATCGTAGGCTCTTTGACCGAATTTGGTCGCAAGACCGTGGGGGCAACAGGCTTCGCTTCTTCAAGTAAAAAGCAAGTAGCATTTGCAAAAATTGACGTTCGAGTGGTAGATACCAACAATGGTCATGTCTTTTTTGCAGCTTCCGGTTCTGGCGAGGCATCAACTGAAACTGCTTCTACATTTGGATTTGGTTCGCAAGCGGCCTATGACGGGACACTCAACGATGCGGCCATCCGACAAGCCGTTTCCGATGCGATTAACCGACTCACTTCGGAATTGAGTGGCCATCCCTGGGAGACATACATCTTAAAAGCTGAAGAGAATCTTATCTACATCGGCGGAGGAAAGAGTCAGGGGATTCGCCCAGGAATGACGTTCTCCGTGCAAACAAAAGGGGAGAAAGTTAAGTCACCACAAACAGGGGCAGAGATTTTACTTCCGGGAAAAGAGGTTGCTCAAATACGCATCGATTCGTTATTTGGCGAAGGCGAATTAAACGAGGGATCCACGGGTACTTTAATTTCTGGATCCACCCATGCTTACAAGCCTGATCAACTTATCATCCGTTATACAGGTAAACAATAATGAAAATTCTTAAATCATCAATAAGTTTGTTATTTATACTTGGGTTAGTGATAGCGGGAATTTCTGCCTGCACACAGATGCCTACTGAAAAACAGAATGTAACCGATATGCGCCCCCAATTATCTTTCAAAATCCTTGATGAAAGATTACTTGTTGCAAAAGTTTATGTTGACGGTCTAGATATGGGTTCGATTGGAGAATTCCGGGAAGGTATAGCGTCTTTACGAATACGTTCTGGTAGCCATCTAATTCGTATCAACATAAATGATCAAGTACTCGTAGAGGAAAAACTTTACTTTGGCGATGGAGTTAATCGAACTATTCTCGTGAAATGATGAATTCATGATCCGTATTTTTCTGAGTGCATTATTTGTTATTTCTTTATCGGGCTGTGCTACAGATTCTGGTCTGTATCAATGGGGGGGTTACGAAAATGATCTTTATGCCGCCTACAAAGATACGGCTCAACTTGAAAAACTTCGTATAAATCTTGAGACGCACACGATACTCTTGGAAAAAAATGGTCAGAAAGTTGCGCCAGGACTTTATGCTGAGCTGGGAACGCTTTACTTACAATCGGGTGCCCCCGCTAAAGCTATCGTCATGTACAAGAAAGAGCGCGATATGTGGCCTGAAAGTAGAGGTTTAATGTCGGCAATGATTCAAAATCTGGAAAGAAGACAAAAAGCAACTCAGGATACAAAAATATGAGATTCTTTTCCTGGATATTTATCCTTTTATTAACGGGATGTAATACTCAACCAGTTAAAAAAGATATGAGTGCGTTTACAGCCGCTGCGCCTAGGTCTATTCTTGTGGTTCCAATTGTCAATAAATCGCTAGATGTGGATGCACCCAATTATGTACTAGCAACTTTGCCAATGCCACTTGCAGAAAAAGGTTATTACGTTTTTCCAGTCAACACGACAAAATTTGTCTTAGAGCAAGAAGGACTCTATGAAGGTGACCGTATTCATAACGAACCACCTACTGCCCTTGCCAAGCTTTTTGATGCTGATGCTATTCTTTATGTAACTATTCATCGGTGGGATGCTCAATACGCAATTTTCGCCACGACTGTGACTGTCGAATTAGAGTACCGCATAGTTTCCAAGGATGGTACCGATATCTGGAATGATAAACAAAAGATGGCGTATACCCCCCAAAGCAATAGTTCTGGATCTGCTTTAGGATCATTAATTTTTGCCGTCATAAGCGCTGCAGTTGCCAGGGCCGGTCCTAATTATATGCCGCTTACACAGCAGGCCAATAGGGAGGTGTTTCTTTTAAGTCCCAACGCTCCTCCAGATGGGCCTTATAAGACAGCAAAATCAATTAACTGAATCGTTCTTTCCTAAGTGCGTGAAAAATCTTAAGCTAAGCTTCTCTGTAGCATGATCAAATCACAACATTGTGCTGAGTACTTACTAGACCAAGTTTATCCCACGTACGGCGAAGAATTTTAGTCAATTGAGTCAGCTAATTCGTAATGATCGTTCTGTGGCAGCTCAGTCAAAATTTTTATAAATGTGTGCTACTTTCGGTGCCAGCTCGGCGAGAACTACTAATAATTTGTTGTTTTTTATCAAAATTACAGTAAAACAACTCAATATTGAGCGGTTCACGTTCGGCCTTGGTTCGGTTTACGTCAAACTGAATGATGCCCAGTAAAAATTCTGTTCCGATTCTTCAACTTTGGATGCATAATTCTCTGAGTGGCTGCTCCTATTAATCCGCAGGTCCCTGGTTCGAGTCCAGGTCGGGGAGCCAAATATAGAGCCTTACAGCGATGCAGGGCTTTTTTATTAGCTAAATCATTAACCTGAACCTGTGAGGGTGTATCAGCTTAGAATTTCCCAGTCGCCATCCGATAATGAGTTGAGTATCTTGTTGGATATCATTGTTTGACTATCGTCATGGACGATTACATAAATAAATCGCCTTGATTACTCTATCGGCAAATTTTATTTTTAGTTGAGGATGTAAATTGGGTAGGCACAATAGATAAATAAGGAAGCGTAATAAAAAATCTAGTAACCTATGCGTCATTGTTAACGTTAACAGCCTGTGGCAATCCCGGTGGGCTTTCTGATATAGAGTATGCAAAATACAAAGAACTAGGTTCGCCGAAAATTCTTTACTCATGCATTCAAATGGAGAATCCCGATGAGGACCCCCAAGGCGTATCGGCTATGCTTGGCGCATATTGATCAGGTGCAGAAGAATACGTGCGTAAAGAATTTTGAGCGCGAAAGAAAGCCAGTAACGCACACCGGGTATGCCGCAGGTATAGGAGTTGCCGTTACCTACAATAAACTTCAAACTTCTTAACGATGCAAAGGCCGGTTGCGATGGTACGTTTAAAATCCTCGACAGCAAGTCTTGAGACAGCACATCCCCGCTCTGAATAATACTTCATGCGGTAATCTAAAATCCACCACTTTGCGTGGCCGATGGTTAAGTCGTTCTACCGCTCGCTGCACTTACTTTTCAGTAACGCCAGTCCACTCCATGCCTTTGAGGAAATACTGCCGGAATAGCTCATTACTGTTATCGTTCAGTCCTCATTCCCAGGAACGGTAGGGATGCGCGAAAATCCGTATGTCGGGTCATTCTTGGTTCGCTCGTCTGTCCCAGAATCATCATCCATCGCGTCACTTGGATTAGGTATCGCCGGACTGGGCTTCAGTAGACGTAAAGTTAGAGCCAAAAATCTGAATTAATTTGAACTAGTTTCGATCTGATCCGACAAATGCATTTTAACAATGAAATGAAAGAACTCATCAGGGCAAGGTTTATAAGACAGTGGGGAGCAAGTTTAGAGTGGGCGGATTCAAGTTCGAAGTGCAACAACTGATGTTGGCTTGATACGCGCTCCACCTCAATTCAGTATCCACTACTGTCGGTTTCCTTCACATATCCTCAGTGTACGAATGAGAGAGAGGCGATGCTCCTTTCTATCCCGATTAAACCGCAACTGGAGCTTAAAGAAATCTAATATGACGAACGAACTGAAATCATCATTTACGCTTGGCGCGCTGCTGTGTATTGGATTGATCGTGGCTGGATATATCCTCGGAGAAAGTGCACTTAAATTTAAGTCGTATGATCGGAGTGTTTCCGTTAAAGGACTTTCTGAGCGGGAAGTTCCAGCTGATATCGCTGCATGGCCGATTCGATTTACTACAGCTGGCAATGATCTGAGCGTTCTTTATGTGTCGATGGAGACACATGCTAAACAAGTCTCAAAATTTCTGGAAGCGGCGGGTTTCTCACCTTCCGAAATCACTATTGCGGCTCCCGTAATAACAGATAAGCTCGCGCAGAATTACGGCGGTCAAAATGTGAGTCTACGCTACACTGCTAAGCAAACCATTGCTGTCTACACCACTAAAATCGATCTTGCTCGGTCCGCCAAAAACAACCTGGGTGAGCTGGGAAAAAAGGGAATCGCCTTCGGCGGGGAAGAATACGAACAGAAAACGGAATACCTGTTTACTAAGCTAAACGACGTTAAACCATCTATGGTGGAAGAAGCCACAAGGAATGCGCGCCATATTGCTGAGCAATTCGCAGCTGATTCGAATAGTAAGCTCGGTAAAATTAAGAGCGCCAACCAGGGTCAATTCACGATTTCAGATAGAGACAGCAGCACTCCCCACATCAAAAAGATAAGAGTAGTGTCCACTGTTGATTATTTTCTGTCAGATTAAGCGTTACACGTGGCAGTTATAAATTTCGCTACAGGGCGCTCAGAGCCCTGACAGGCAAACAGCCTGGACTCAATAAGTGCCGAGGTATGGCATACTTCCCTCTTTGAACGAACCCATGATTCATTGTTACTCAGCTGCTGGCATTAGTTACCAACCCCACTGCCTTAACAGTTTCGGCTAGAAAGCAATGGTCGACGTTTCATTCGTGTGGTTTGTATTTAGTTGCCAGAGGGATAATTTCTGCACTTCTCGCAGAATGAGATGATACGTTTGTTGATCTGCAATCATTTCCCATAAAGGTGTTCAATGACCCATTTAAATCTACAAACGCATCCCACATCAAGGTTGATAGTCGCAAACACGATTTCAGCGGGGTGTGAGCACGCATCCTTTCCATGTCAATACGGCATTGCAATCCTCGCAGACGGAAAACATTGTCACTACTGGAGATTTGAATTTCGATAACAGCACGACGTTGCAACTCAAAGTCATCTGGAGCTGTTCTCGCCAGCCTTGCCCAATCATCGAAATCGAAATTATCCATTAAGTGGCTGATTCAACTGCCTTTAGTGTTCCACACACCCGTAGGGATAGGCCCTTAGAAGGAAATTAGCGAAAACGATAAAAAAAGCTCGACTGAAATACCATTCCACAGGATGGCAGGTAAAAAAACGCGATTGTGGCGTGATTTAACGAACACTTCAAAGCTGGATTACAAAAGATCGTCAATCTGCTAAAACAGATAAATCGGCGCAACAGCCATGACCCATGGCGACCCATACGGGAGAGTATTGTTTGAATTGGGTTAAAGCCAAAGCGTGAGTAGGAAACAGGGGCCTGATAACAACATGGTCATGTATCTGGTTGGTTGTCCGGGATCACTCTTGAACGATCCCCTCAGTTAGACCACTAAATCAATGCTGCCGCCGCTGATCCAGTCAAACTAAAATTTATCGACTATCTAAGAGCCTTTTTAATGCAGCCTCGAACCATCCAAAGCCGATTCTTTCTTGCTCAAGCCGAATATTTTTACGTATCCGGTTATCACGTAAGTCGTTATAAAGAGAAAGCTCTTCGGGGGTTAGTCTGGGCAAGTCACGTAGTGTTTGCTTTTCTTCCTCACCCCAGAGCGGCTCGAATTTAAGTAAAGTCGCTCGATCCATCAATAACGACTCCACGTGCGCGAACTGATTGCGAAGTTGATCGAGAATTGCAAATCCGTGCGTATCAATATCACCCCAATAATAAATGCGGCAGCGCGATAGCCAATTGGCGTGTCTCGACATTTCAAATCCATACCCCGCACCGAAGATTACCAAGCTGCCCTTTAGCGGTGGAAAGGCTAAAAAATTGATCTCATTTTCAATAATGAAAACCCGTAAAACCATAGGATTGAGCTGAGCGAAGCTCGCGGCATCAAGAGTGATGTCTGGTACGTGTGCCGATGGAGTTTGATCAGGATCAAGTAAACGAAAACGAATGCGCAACGGCTTGTCGCGGAAGCCGTAGCGCGTTGCAAATCCGCTCACGCCAGACGCGTTAAAATCAACTGTTTCGGGATCTAAAGCCATATCGAACAACTCAGTCAGCACGCTGCGCTGCGCTTCTATGAATTTACTGTGAACGCCTGGAATATCGACCTGTCGCAGATACACGCCTGGTCTGGGATGAGCCTGCATCCAAACGACAATTTCCAGCAACCGATTCCAATCGTCTGCTAAAGCCAGCGCGAGCATGGGGCGTCTTGCTAGCCAGCCCAGCAGCTTCGGCTGGGACTGTTTTGTTTCCTCTATCAACGCAACAAATCGGGCAGCATCTTTGCGCTTGGATAGGAATGTTGCGGCAACATCGAAGCTATCGATCCACACCTCGGCGGGAACGGAGTTCATCCCTAAAATGCGGTGGTTGAACTCCCGTGCCACCACCCGACAGTGCGGGACGGCCCGAATCTCTCTGACCCAGGCACGAACCTCGTCAAAGCGATCAGCCATCTCAGCTGAGGTAGGACACTTGAGTATCAAACGTCGTGGGAACAGTGATTCCCCTGTAACAAGGCTGGACAACATATCCCCTCGTTCCCATAGCTTTTCCAGCTGAGTACGGAAGTCTCTCGGTCTTGTCCAACTCATCCCGAAACTCTCGCCTTCTCCGCGCGATACTCCTCAATCAAAAGATTGCGCAGCTTGGAGGCGCGACCATCTTCGTTTTGGACAAAACCCACGCTGGACACAAAAGGCTCGATGATGTGAATCTTCTGCAAGGGCGTGACAATCAGGAGTTGCAAGTTGAGTTGAGCAAACAAGCGCAAGCCATATTGCGCGGACTCGTCAGAGCCTCGTCCGAAAGCTTCGTCGATCACCACGAACCTGAAAGAACGAGATCGTACTGCCCCCCATTCAAGACCGAACTGATAGGCCAAGCTTGCGGCAAGAATGGTGTAAGCCAGCTTTTCTTTTTGTCCGCCCGACTTACCGCCCGAGTCAGAATAATGTTCGTGCTCCTTGCCATCCTCGCGCCAACGTTCACTGGCTGCGAACACGTACCAATTACGCACATCGGTTACTTTAGCTGTCCAGCGTCGATCTTGTTCAGAGATTCCCTCACGTCCGCGAAAACGCTCGATGATAAGCTTCACTTGCAGGAATTTTGCTTCTGAATATTGGCTGTCGTCTGAACCCGTGATTTCCCCTTCAGTACAGGCGCGCAGTTCAGTTTGAAAGTCGCGAATGTCGGCATCCGGCGTAGGCTGAGCTTCAAGTTGTATGTATCGCCCCGTGTTGTAGTCGATCCCCGTTAGCGATTCGTTGATGCGCGCGATACGCTCCCTGATCGTTTCGCGCTCGCGCGCCAACTGCGATTGAAAATTGGCGACTTCGTTGATCGTATTTTCGTTCAGCAATTTTTTGAAGCGCGCTTCAAAACGCGGCAAGTCATCAGCCTGCAGCGCATTGAGCATAGCGCGATATTCGAAAACAGCGTCGATGCTGGCATCCACCTCTGAGGTTTCCAATTTGAACGCCTCTTTGTAGGCTGCCATCGCTTGAATAATTTTGTCGCGCAAACGTTTGAGCTTTGCATCCTCTGCATTGATCTTGGTCTGCAACCACTCACGCAAATCTCGCTCACGGTTATCACAAGATTCAACCGTGAGCTGATGCTCTCCCAACGCCTCATCACGGATCGCATCAAGACGCTCAAAGCGCGCTGAATGAGTTGCATATGCCGGTTCATCAAGTATTGCTTGCGTTTGCATCCGCAATGCTTCGGCATCTATTTTTTTCTGCTCTGCTTTGGATCGCTTGTCTTTGTGTTCTTCAAGCTGTCCTTCCGTGGCTATTAATGCTGCCTCAATAGCACCCAACCGTTCAGCCAATTGCCTTAGCACGTCGGAAGTCGACTCCAGCCTTTGTTTCTCATCGGTTAACGCCGCCACCTCTAGTACAAGGAGCCGCCAGTCAATTTCACGAAAATCGTCAAACACCTCCAGCTTCGAAAGCACCGTGATGAACGCTTGAAGTTCCCTACGGGCTGATTCAATCTTGCCAATAAGGCTGCCCTTTTCGCGCAGGCATTTTTCCAAACTTCTGGCTTTGTCTTCAAGTGCAGCGATCTTGGCTGCATTGGTCCAGCCCAACACGTAACGACTTCGATCATCCAACCGATGGCGGTCGTCTTTCTCGTGCCGCTCACCCCCTGCCTTGATTTGTCCTGCACGAGTGATAGCCCGCGTCTCGCGGCGAAACTGCTCTTGAGTGACGCAGCAGGCCACGTCGAAACGATGTACCAGTTCGCGTTCCAGCCAATCGTAAAAGGCTGAGTCAGGCTTAATTGCCAGCTTGCGCGCCAAAGAATCACGATGCAGGCTAGGCAATTCACTCCGAGAATTCTGACGTATACGAAAATAAACCAAGCGACCTTTCAGGTGCGTTTTATCAACCCACTCAGCGACCGCTACATAGCGTTCATCCGGCACCAGCAAGGACAAGCCGAAGCTGCGCAACAGCCGTTCGGCCGCGCCTTCCCAGTCACGCTCGTCCTCATGTACCTGGAGCAACTCGCCGGCGAAGGGCATCTCCTCTTCAGACAAGTTGAGTGCTTTGCACAAGGCTGACCGCATGACCACTTGTTCCAATGGAATGTTGCTGCGGCGCGCTTTCAGACTGTTAATCTCGGCAGTCAACGCATCATGCTCTTGTTTACCCTGACGCAAACCCACGCTGTGCTCAGTCAAATTGTTTTGCAAGCTGACATCTCTCACCCGCGTGATTTCAGCCGATGCAATAAAGCGTTGTCGTTGCCGCAAAAATTCGTCCTCATCCTCTGCGGGACTTTCAGCAACAGCGCGCACCAGCTCAGCGTAACGCTGCGCCTTGCGTTCACGCACCTCGCGCTCCTGCTCTTTCTTGCTGATCTCAATCGTCAGCCGTTCCAGACGGTCACCGCCGTTGTCAGCAATGCTGCGTTTGAGTTCAGCCACTTCAACGCGCTGTGCATCACGTTGTGCTTCAACACGTTTGACCTGGGTGTCTTGTCGTGCCCATTCCTCCAGCAAGTTAGCTGCGCGTTTTTCCAACAAGTCGAGTTTCAATCCAGCAAAGTAGGAACTGAGCGCATCGCGGCAAGCACGAAATTCATCGACTAATGCAACCAGCGACGCATGACGATCTCCGTCTGCAACCAACGGGGCAAGCATCTCGACTTGCCGCTTGGCTTTCAGCACGGCCTCGTGTGCGCGGCTTAGATCATCGAAGTGGCCAATCAAAGCGGTGATGCGCGGCGCAACGTCAAATGGTTCCAGCATGTGGCTGCGCACAAAATCAGTAAGGTTACCCACTGATTTCATCGACACGGTTTGGTGAAATAATTCCAGTGCCTGTTCGTTTTCAATGCCGAAACGACGCCGAAACCATGCCCCGTAAGGTGGGAAGCTGTCGAATATTTCCGCGCCCATTCCTCTCAGTTTTTTCCTGAGTTGAACGATGTCCGAACCAAAATGTGCGAAGTCAGCCGTAATCGACAGTGCCCGTTCTGCACAGACAAAGAAGCGTGCAGGCTGTGCCTGGGCATCCTTCATCCAGAACACCTGCGCCAGCGTCACCGTTTGGTCATAGCCCGCGTTATGAAAAACACCCAAAATAACCGAGTAACTATTGTGATCGCGCAGCGCTACAGGCTTGGCCGTTCCACTCACCTCATTGCGTTCGGACTTGTAATGCCCAAGCACATAAGAGCGCAACGTGCGCTCTTTATTGTCAGCACCGGCAGCCTTGTTGTAAGCGATACGATACGCCGGAACCAACAGTGTGGTAACGGCATCCACCAGCGTGGATTTCCCCGATCCAATGTCCCCAGTGAGCAAGGCATTCTTACCATTGAGGTTCAGCGTCCATACCCTTGCATCAAAAGTGCCCCAATTAAACACTTCCAAACGATGCAAGCGGAATCCGGATAGCGCATCATCGCTGACAAAATCCAGCCCCAATGTTTGCATCTCATCCATTGGAATCACCTGCTGAAGTTGCATTGATCTGTACCTGATACGCTGACAGCCGCATATCGAAATCATTCAGCCACTGCGCATCCACAAAAGCTTTGATGATGCGACGCACCTCGAATGCGGTGGGTTGTCCTGCGCCAGTTTTAAGTTTGCGCAAAAATCCCAACTCGACAATCTTGTTGAGATGCGTCTCAATCTGGTCGATAAGCTTCGCCTCATTACTGCTGTCGGGCAAGAACACACGAACCAGCTCGACGAGTTGATCACGAGTCAACACGAGACGTGTGTCACCACCACTTGCATCGAACTCAGCCAATTTCTTGCGCAACAGCGCCAGCAGCAAGCTCACAGGGAAAGTCAGCGGACGGCGCGCTACCAGTCGTGGTAGCTTTGCAGCACCTTCGTCTTCACTTTCCAAACGTGCTCGCAAGAATGCATACCCCTCGGACTCGTCCAGCACCAATTCCAGGCCCAACACGGTCACGTAATCACGCACGCGAGCTTGTAGATTGAGCAAGGCATTCCAAAGGCTGGTCTCTCCTTCCTGGTAAATCACGCCTTTGAGCAAAGTGATGACCAAGGCTGATAACTCATTCGTTGCAGCGGCATTTTCTGGTTTAAGCCCTTGCTCTGTCATGCTTATCTCACAAAAATCACGCGCGGCAAACGTGCCCGTTTCACTTGTTCTTGGCCATCCGATTCTTCTCTGCGCCAGAAAATTTCATCAGTCACCTCTTCATCCACCACGACCTTGAAAGTGTCACCCGCAAGCTGGAGGTAGGCCACCAGTTCTGCCAGTCCGCGTTGTAGCGGCTGCATTCCGCACAGCTCACGCAACGTGACTTGCGAGCGATCCTGCAAAGCATGTCGGATATGTCTAACCAGTTGCGCCTTATCAATAACGACTTGCGAGTACAAGGCTCCTGCATCTATTTCGACATCTCCCTCTTCCAGCACGATATCGGCAATTTGTGGTTTGATGGAAGGTGTGTGTAGTGGTCGTTCCATCGGCAACTCGACATCAGCAGCTGTATCTGCAATGTCCATCATCACACCTGACGGCTGAGATTCGCGCACTGCTAACGCTTTAGTTTCGATGCCGTGCAGAATGTCCATGATGCGGCGGTTTTCCAGCCAGGCTTGATCGTCAAGAAAACGCCGCAGTTGTTGCGAAAGTTGGGCGACGGTCCGCTGTGTATGCTCTCCAGCCTCCAGCCAATCATAATGTACACGACGTGTTCGGCTGTCAGGCTTAAGTTCAATGACAGGTGGCAGAGCCAACACACGCTCAAGCAATTCCGACAGTTCCTCCTGCCGTCGACTGGACATCAAAAAATCCCAGAATGCGCGAAAACTGCGTCCCTGGTCCGAGTCGGAAATTGCATCTCGCTCGCCCATGATCTCTTCCAGTAGCGTTCCTTTTGAGCCTTGCCACAGTGCGATGCGCTCCCGCACGCGCCGATCCAAACCACGAAAGTTATGCTCTACCTCACGAAAATCGCTCAGCAGCTCCCGCGCCAATTGCGTGAATTGCTGGAAGCGGTCTTTCAATGCGGTGTTATCTAACAGCGGAATGTCACCCGACAATATTCGCTCGATTTCCCTATCAATTTCATCACGCCGTTTGTGTAATTCAGCAACACGCGTTTGAGGATCGGATTCAGATCCTTCACTCATCTGCTTAAGCAACTCGAACAGCGTAAGCAGGCGCGACTCCGTGCCCACAAAGCTGCGCTGGGTGAGCGTTGCAGGCCAGGTAATCGCTTTTTCGGTCGGTGGGGAAAGATCGAAATGCGGTTCATCCGATCCTTGAACATAGAATTTGCGCAACCACCCCTTCTCAGTGCTCGCCCAGTCGTTGAGGTATTCAAGTGCAGATTTTGGAAAAGCATCTAAGCCTAGACTCTCGCGTAAGGCAAACAGTTCGTCTTCGAGTGATTCTGCCAAATCAGCTTGCGCCATAACGCGCACATTCGGCACGATAAACACTCGCTGCAAAAAACTCGCTACCAACGGTGCATGATCCGAGCGTAACAAACGCCACGCCGGATGGCTTTGGCGCAATAGATCAAGAGTGGCAAAGTCGAAATTCATTGAAAATACAATTCACGTTTTAAGCAACTGCCATATGGCATCATCAACTTCGCAAGTCCTCATAGCATCCAAACTGTCCTGCCAATCCATCCAGTATCATATTGACCGCAATCGCGGTATGCGGGATCAGCGCATACCGCCAAGGCTTGCCACCATTGGCTGCTGCGTAGTCCGAAGCATTCTTGCACCACTTGATTGCCGCTTCCTTTTTGGCTAGAACAGTGGCATCTTCCATCTGATTGCTGGCCTTTGGCTCCAGCATGTAGATCGCATTTTTCGTCTCTGCCACGAAATCGGGCTGATATTCCAGATGGTTTGCGCCCTGCTTGTAGAAAAGCTGAAACTGCCCCTTGGCAGGTTTGAACCATTTGTCGGCATCGCGATCAAGGATAACCGCCAACACGCGCTCCGCTTCTGAGTCAAACTTCTGCACCGGGTACAAGCAACGCCTGAAACCGCCGAACACATACTTCGACATATTGCTCTTATCCGCAGGCGAAACCCGATAATCAGTGGACGGCTCATTAACAGCATAGGTGTAGGCACTGGGTTTGAATTCCGTGAATCCTTTACTCACCACCACTTCGTAATCAACGGAATCTTCCCAGCTATGCTCCTGCATTTGTGCATGGATAAACTGCGCAATCGGTCTCTGGTAGCAACGCAACACCTTACGCGTGTCATCCTCGGATAAGTATGAGCAAAAATGCTTAATGGTTTGCGCTGCTAATTCATAAAGAAGATCAGCCTGATCGTCATAAGAAACATCGTCGAAGTCCACCAGACCACTGACGACATAATCTTCCATATTCTTTTCTTCCATACCGCCATTGCCTAACGTCATCACTTCAAGCTGGCTTGTACGCAGATGTTGAATCCATAGTTCCTCTAAGACAGCCGGGTAATTCAGCGCCTCCAGCTTCAGTGTGAACGGTTTGAATCCGGCTTTCACCTCGCCCTTGGGCACAACCAGAATCCGTGGAATATCTATCGTCTGTTGCGTCACCAACTCCACCGTTTTTGCCACAATGGCCACGAAATCCGGTTGCTTGGTCACACCTTCCAATTCTATCTGCGCAGGCCGATGCTGTTCTTGCACTGCCTTGACAATGGCCGTCTGAATCTCCGGGTTTTTCAGATGCGCCAGCGTTGGCACAGTCGTCGGCTGATTCTCCAGCTTGCGAATCACTTCATAAGCGATTTGTGCGACCTTCTGCTCTTCCGGCTTGATAAAAATGGGCTGCACATCCTGCCCTGCCATCTGCGTGCTGCCAGCCGCATCGGCTGGTTTCAACCCCAGCTTGGTGGCCAGTTGCGATTGCGAAACGATGGTCGCCGTTTTTTGCCCAAAAACATCATCATCCAGTATCACCTCTTTCAGGTGAATGGCGGAATCAGGCCGGTTCGCCTCGTTGATGATTTCCTGGAACTTGTCATGCGCGATGATGTTTAATCTGTCTACCGCCGTCACGCCGGTGCGTTTGCCATACGGCAAGCGCAAGCCGCGCCCGATGGATTGCTCGATCAGGATGCGCGCATTGGCCGCACGCAATGGCACGATGGTGTAAAGGTTGGTCACGTCCCAACCTTCTTTCAGCATGTTGACGTGGATCACGATCTCCGTTGGCTCATCGGTGTGTTCGACCTTCAGCAGCCGCGCGATCATTGCCTCCTCTTCGGCACCGGTACGGCTCGAATCTACTTGTATGACCTTGTCCTTGTAACGCCCCTCGAAAAACTCATGCGACTGAATCAACGCCAGCAACTGCCCGGCATGGGTCGTATCCCGCGCGATCACAAGCAGGAAAGGTTTAACGATGGAATTACTGGTTTCGCGGGCATAAGTTTCCAGCTCCACCTTCACGCTCTCGTGCAAGCGCACACCATCTTCCAGTTTCATGCGTTCGATCTCTTCGGGCGACATCCCCGCCGGATTGAAATTCTTGCGCGTTACTACGGCAGGCTCTTTCACAAAGCCATCCGCCATCGCTTTGCCCAGCGGGTAATCAAAAATAATATTCTTAAACGGCACCGACCCCTTAGCGGTCTCCACGAACGGAGTAGCCGTCAGCTCCAGCCCCAGGATTGGCTTCAGCTCGTTGATCGCCTTGATTCCCGCACTGGCACGGTAACGATGCGATTCATCCATCAGCAGCACCAGATCAGGCAACCCGGCCAGATAATCGAAATAACTCTCGCCGATATATTCCGACAGCCGCTTGATGCGCGGAGCTTTGCCGCCGCGCACCTCAGAATTGATTTTCGAGATATTAAAAATGTTGATCCGCACCCCGCCGAACAACGTGCCGCTGGCCGGGTCGTGCTGGTCGTAGTTGTCGCCGGTGATGATGGAAGGCGCATCAATGGCGAATTCCGAGATGCCCTTGAACACATACTTAGGATGTGTGCGGTCGCTGAAATCTGTGATCAACTTATTATAGATAGTCAGGTTCGGGGCCAGAACGAAAAAATTATTGATGCCATGCGCCAGATGCAGATAGCTGATAAATGCACCCATCAGCCGCGTCTTACCCACACCCGTAGCCAACGCAAAGCACAGCGACGGGAAGTCGCGCTCGAAGTCGGTCACCGATGGAAATTCGCTGCGGATAATCTCCAGCGCGGCAGCAACGTCCGCCCCTTTTTTGGGTGGAATGATTTCAGTTATACGATCCAGAATCTCCAATGAGCGGCGTTGCGGAGCACGCAAGCTCAAGCGCCCGGCAATAGCATTAACGTGGCGGTTCATGGCTTCTCCTCGCCCTTCAAGTAGCGCGCCAACTTCAAGTCGAAATCGGACTGGTAGTCCAAATCTTGTTGCACGCGAAATTTGTCATATTCGGCATGAGCCTTGGTACGCGCCATCTCCTGCGAAATTTTTCCGGCGTTTTCCAGCACCTGCTGATCGGTGAAATTCAGGAAACGCTCTACCCACTCCAGCCAGTTTTTCATGGTCATGACCTGGCGATTCAGCGCACGCACTTCGGCAAAGTCTATAAACAGGGAAACCAGCCGGTTCAGCTTATCAAGCTCAGACTGGTTCAGATAATTCTTGGCGATGGTGACATCGCCCTTGAGGATTTTCCCGCGCGGGGCATTCTTCCAGGTCGTCAGGCCCATGAAGGGCTTGTTCGCATCGGCACGGCTGTGCACAATCTCGGCAGCGGTTTTCCCCGTGCTGGCGAAATGCAGCTTGTTCTGCATCATCTGGAAGAACAACTGTGTCTCCTCGCTGTTGCCCTGATAGTCGCTGCTGCACTGCTCGAACACATCGGCTATCTTCTGGTAAGCACGGCGTTCGCTGGCGCGAATCTCGCGGATGCGCTCCAGCAGTTCGTCGAAGTAATCCTGACCAAAGGCGCGCCCGTTCTTGAGCATCTCATCATTGAGAGCGAAGCCCTTGACCATATATTCGCGCAAGGTCTGCGTCGCCCAGATGCGGAAATGCGTGGCCTTGA
Source organism: Candidatus Nitrotoga sp. AM1P (assembly GCF_013168275.1). GTDB lineage: Bacteria > Pseudomonadota > Gammaproteobacteria > Burkholderiales > Gallionellaceae > Nitrotoga. Next base: position 1,184,434 of record NZ_AP019547.1, read on the forward strand.
TCGAATTCACTCGATAACCCACCGCAATCACGGCGTCAAGATTGTAGAAACGGGTGGCGTAGGTCTTGCCATCGGCCGCAGTTGTTTCCAAAATGGAAACAACTGCATCTTCTACCAACTCGCCTGTGGTAAAAATGTTCTTCAAGTGTTTATTCACGGCTGGCGTTTTCACCCCGAACAGCTCCGCCATCGTCTTCTGGGTCAGCCAGAAATTATCGTTGGCAAACCAGACATCCACCGTGACCTTACCATCCCCGGTGGTATAAAGAATGACAGGGCTGATCGTGCGGGTAGTCAGTTCACTCATACCTCGCCCTCCTCGAACAATCCACCCTGTGCCACATTGGCAGGTCTCGATTTTCTCCCCTCGCCCGCTTGCGGGGAGAGCGAAGCGAGGGGGGCGAAGCCGGCCGGGAGAGAGGGCGGGGCCTTCGGCAAATTCTCAACCCGCAGCGAATAATCATCATGTCCCCACTCGCAGCGCGACAGCACCTGCTTAGGAATTTTCTTCACGGTAAGGTTCGGATGCTCGCCCCATCCACGGAAAGCGGTACACAACACCAGCAGGCTGCGCTCCGCTCCCACTTCATCCGAAAGCTGTTGCAACTGCTCGTGATTCAGATTCGCCGTGGTGACGTAGATAAAATCCCGCTCGGTGGAATGCCCGTGCATCCAGTAATGCGCATCGCTTGGCGCATAGGTAAAGCCCTCCAGCTTGCACAAGGCTTGCGCCAGCATCTCCGCGTTGAATTCCTTGTTGATGATCCACTGCCCGTAAGCATCCTGACGCAACAGGCTGGGCGCGAGTTTGTAATAGCGGAAACCGCCGCCCCCTTGCCAGTTCACTGCATCGGAAATGCCGCCCTTATCTTCGCCATCAATCACCTTTTGCAGGCGCGGAATGATGTGCGTGTGGCAGTGCTCGCCCAGCTCCACCATGATCCAGCGGCGGCCCATCTTGTGTGCCACTGCGCCGGTGGTGCCGGAACCGGCGAAGGAATCGAGGACGAGGTCGCCGGGGTTAGTGGCGATTTGTAGAAGTTTCCCTAAAAGTCGTTCTGGTTTCGGTGTCGTGAACACGTCCTGATCATTAAAAGCCAACATTTCTCGCTTAGCATCTTGGTTATCACCAGAATCTTCGCGCAACCATAAAGTATCAGGAACAAGACCAGTGCCAACTTTTTTTAGGAAGGACTTCAATCTGGGCTTATCTTTTTCTTGATTTCCCCCCCACCAAACTAGCCCTTCTTGCACATGTTCCGCATGTCGTTTTTCGTCATAACCCCAGACACGCGATTCACTAGGAAAAACAAGTTCCCCAGTTTTTGGATGTTTGATCCCATAAAATAAATTTGGACGCTCAGCACGCGTTTTAGCGCACGTATAGACAACAGATTGCCACAGCCCGCGCGGGTCGCCATCTCGATTGGAATATCCCTTTAGTTGATCCTCAGTTCGTTCAATTGCGTTCGGCTTCCAATTGTCTTTGCGCTTCGCGTACAACAACACATGATCGTGACTCACGCTCAACCACTTTGCATCGTTCTGCTTTGAATATTTTTTTTGCCACACTACGTTAGCTACAAAATTTGGACGGCCAAACACCTCATCACACAACACTTTCAAGTAATGCGCCTCGTTGTCATCAATCGTGATCCACAACGAACCATCCTCCGACAGCAACTGCCGGATAATCTCCAGCCGGTCGCGCATCAGCGACAACCAGATTGAATGCTCCACCCCATCGTCGTAATGCGTGAACGCGCTGCCAGTGTTATACGGCGGATCAATAAATACGCACTTCACCTTCCCCGCAAACTCCGCCTCCAAAGCCTTCAACGCCAGCAAGTTGTCGCCGAAGATCAGCTGGTTGTCAAAGATATCGTCATCCGTCACCCGATGCTTCACGTGATAACTCTTCGCCGTGTCTTCCAGCAAAATGCGCGACTCCAGCTTAGGCCGGTTCTCCTTCCCGATCCATGTGAGTTCGAGTTTTGTTTTTTTTGTCATGATTAAGGCTTGCTTCCTTACGGCTGGGCTGAACCTTTGCGTTTCTTGATAGACCCAATTAGCTACGAAAATTAATTAGGGCTCCGCCCTCATATCAATCAGGGAATGAAAAAATTGTCACCGCCCCTTTGATTTATCACGGCTGTTATAACTTATTGGTCTACTTATACTTTTGAATACCGATACGTCCCCTTGATCCTAGCCGCTAAATATCCGCCAACAGAATCCGCGTCGCGCAATTCGGTAAACACATTCTCAGGCACATCGAAATACTGATACGTCGCGCCATTTTTAAATTCTATCTCCAGTGTCGAGCTATCCTCGTCATAACCGATTGACTCGACATTACTTGATGTTACAGGTGTTTTTTCCATGGCTTCCTCCTATGGTTTTACTTTATCGATTTTCGGATTTTGAGCTCTCCAAGTTTCAACTAATTCCTTGTAATTGGGATCGGCCTCCATCTTGATACCCCATCCACCAGGATTTTGTGAGTCATCTACGGATGTCTCATCATAAATAACGGGGTCTTGGCTATCTGGCCTTCTATGCTTCGGCGGTGCTTCTATTGTTGTCCGCATCGGCAATTTGACCGCTTCGCCCAATATTATTGCTTCGCCCGTTCGCAAAATGGGCAGCATACTTGTTAGGCCGTCCAAGTTGTCTGATAACGCAGATGTAATATGACTTCTATCCGAGGCGTTAGTTAACCTGAGCGCAAAGAATGTGCCGCATTGCGAAAGGATTGTAGGATTAATTTCAGATGGCCTTTGGCTCACAATCATTGCGCCTATTCCATACTTCCGTCCTTCTTTGACAATGCGCTGAACTACCTTTGACGCCATTCCCTTGAAATCGTCATTTAAATAAATATGCGCTTCTTCCATGACTACTAGCAGGGGTCTGTGTCTTCCACCTTGAGACAAATTCCTAGCCCAAAACAATGCCTCATACAGTATTCTGAGAAGAGCACCTATCGTTGTTTGCAGAATATCGGGGGGTACACCAGACAGGTCTAATATCGTAACTGGCCTGTCACTTCCTATCCAATTCTTTAGCAGACAATCCAAATCTTGCGCGACTTTTCCGTCGTCCTCAGGCATCCAACCATTGGGCTTAAAAATAAAATCATACCTAGGGATTCTTAGTTTGGTTCCCAACAATAGAACTTGCTTTCCCAGATTTAAAGAGCCTGGCAAGTAGTTAATCTTTTCTTCATTAGCTTCTGTTACGACATTCTTAAAGATTGGTGGTATCCCCTCCATAGGATTACCTTTTAATTCATTTCCGTTGGCGTCTTTTTCGTAAGCCAAATTATCAATTGGTTTGCCGCCTTTCCCTTTATAGTAAGTTCCAAATGTCTCAATGAATAATTCATGCCAAAGCTTATGAATGCTGAAAGGTATTGGGGAGTCGACACTAAGCGCATCGGCTGACGCACCTTTTCTGGGATATTTGGCTAGAGAATCGTTTTTATATTTCTGCACCCTCTCCAAGACTATATTTTTATCTTTTTCATTACTAAACTCGCCGAAGCTGATCTCACATAGCTCGTCAAAGTTTAACGCCCAAAATGGTATATGCAGTTCTTTTTCTTTTAACTTTGAAGATGTATCGCTATTGATTTTATAAATATATGATTTTTCTTTTAACGTATGGCCGTATTCACCGTGCAGGTCTAGCATAATTATTCTAGAAGACGGATACCTATCGCTGCCAGACAACGCATTAATGATGCTTGCCACTGTCGTTGATTTCCCGGAACCTGTTGTTCCAACGACCGCTGAATGCCTGGTAATCAGCTTGTTTATATCGATCAATGCAGGAATAGAATCTGCATTTGAGATGTGGCCTAGCCTTACAAAATACGGTTTATCCGGTTGACCATAAATATTCTTGAGCTCTTTCTCTGACACCAAGTGAACTTCATCGCCAATGGTTGGGTACTGAGAAAGTCCTCTTTGAAATACTCCATTCCTCGGACCTTCTCCTATTAGCTGAATTGTCATCCATCCATTACCATGACTCTTATTTTCGGCCAGGTTTTTAGGAACGGCGCTTGCACCTACTTGGCTGATAATTCCGAACAAGTCATTAAAGCCGATAGGTATCCGAATAAAACTACCTATCTGACCGACCCTATATCCTTGGCCGTCAATGTATACAAATCCCGTTAATGATTCCTTCGATAAAGAAATACTAACCGTGGTCCCATGAACATCTTGCACGTCACCAAGATAGGTTTCTTTGCTAGACATTCTGGTCTTCCTTGGACGTCCCTATTATTTTCTTCAGGAAGTCTGTAAGCACAGAGAAATCGCCCAGCTTAATTAGTTCTTCAATACTATCTGACCCATCAGTTTCCTTGTGGTGGCAAACAAATTTTAAAAGGTCTAAATCATCGCTATCGTCTTTATTTTTCACGCTATGCCAGTGGCCCAAATTTGTTCCTATTATGGCTTTGTCAAATGTCCAGATATTTAGATTGTGCTGATTTTCAGCTAATCGGTATGCGGCTGGGTATCTTTCGACAGGATCATCAGCACCAGATATTTTCTCATATCGGTCATACATTAGCCCAAGCACCATCGCCGTAGGGTTTGCCTTTAGTGCATTGACAATCGAATCGTTCAAATGACCGTCGTTAAACGAATAACCCGACAAGATTAAGAAAGATGATTTTTTTCGAATGAATCTGTTCAATTGGTCGATCAATGCCAAGTAGGGCATCTTACGACTTTCTTCATATTTCAAATGAGATGGATAAATTAAATGCGATGCATCTGGCTTAATCTCTGATGACCGATATACTTTTCTCTGGTCTCCTATTTTTTCCTGATACCAATTAATTGACCCATGTATCTTCCATAATCTCGACCAGTGAATTGGTATCAAATTATCTTCCAGCGCTCTAAGGTCAAAAAACGATCTCCGTGACCCCACAAAACCATCGAAGTAGGGGACCTCCAATTCCTCCAACGCTTGCTCCATTAATAAATCGTAATTTGTTGTAAATAGTTCTACTGCGATTTTTCGATCTATTGACTTCATCCACTTACAAAGGCGGTGATATGGGGTTTCCCCCTCAGGTAAATTTACATCAAGTTTTTTCACAATCGTTGCGCAAATTTCCCGTTCCAACTCCAATAAATCCTTTTCGCACAGTCCTCTTACATCGCCACCCTTAGATACCGCTAATAAGCTCCGAAGAAAACTTAAAACGTCTTCGATATTCCGGATGTTCTTTTCTGCCTTTTCTAATTCTGATAGTAGTACCGTATATTTTTCGTTGCCTTTCAGCTGCTCGTTAATATAGATGGAAAGATTCTCAACGCCAGGTATTAGCGGCCAATTCCCTTCTGGCATAACTACGGACAAAGGGCATCCCGCCGAAATGAAAAAGCCGATTGACTCATTATCTTGCGACAGTGATTGCCGAAGATATTTTAAATGTCGAATGGGGTCATGAAAATTATCCATCTGATTACTCCCCTGTTAATTTGATGCTTTTAATCCCAACGTCATCCGCGCTAAGTGCCTTTAGTTCCAGTCCCTCAATCTCCTGCAACGACTTCCCCGCAATTCCCTGCAAATCTCCATACATTCCCACCGTCGCCCCCATCACCCGCTCAATCTGCTCTTCTCGCTTGGCCCATTGCTTCATGATGACTTTTCTTTCCTTGTCGAGATCTTCCTGCATGGTGGAAAAGGCTTCAACGATGGCTTCAACGCGCTGGCGAAAACGCGGGCCGGTGAGGTACTGGTAGACCATTTCGGTCTTAGTCTGTTGACCTTCGGTGGACTGCCGCGCAAGGGCAAGCTCCAGCAATGACTGGCGCAAAACCATAGCTACCGGCAATGCGGCGCGAGGATGTGTTACCCAGACGCCCTCTACCATTTCAAAGGTTTCAACGCCTTTCGGCAATATCTGGCTCACGATCACTGCGATCTCTGCCTTTGCGGTCCGCTGGTCTCCGCGAAGCTTTACCAGCCAGGCATCGCTCCAGTTTTTGGTGCGCTTGAACTCCCACAAAATGGTGCCGCCGGAATGGCCGCCTGCTCCGACAACACGGTGCAGCACATCCCCGCCATATTCACCCTTTGGTACTGGCTCGATGGCATCGAAAGGAAATTTAGTGCGCAACAGGTTTTCAAGCTCCAGTTCCTGGACTTCGCCCTGCAATTGTTGTGATCCTTGCTCGGCCCGGCGCTTGAGGTCTTCAATCTGTTTCTGCATCGCGGCAATGGTCTGTTCTTTCTCCATTACCTTGAGCTTCTGTTCGTCCTCGGCTTCCTTTTTGGCTTGCATGCGGACATCAGTTAATCCGTCCTGTACCCGCTTTGCTACTGTGAGCTCCAGTTCGCGCTTGGCATCATCGAGTTCACGCTGCTTCTTGATGAGCTCGGCTTGCGCCTTCTGTGCCTCTGCCAGTTTTTCGTTGTTTGTTTTAAGCACCTCTTGCAATTCGAACAGCTCACGGGCCTTGTTCTCCAGTTCGACGGCACTGGCAAGTTTAGCTTTTCTGGATTCCTCAGTAATAACGCGAAAGCGTTCTGCTTTTAACTGTGTCGCAACTTGATCGGCCACCTGATCGTCAAGTTTGCGCTTGTCTTCCGCAAGCTGCTTTTCCTTGTCGCGCATAGCCTGTTCACGCTGTACGATTTCATTGTTCTTCTGCGCGAGTTGTTGCTCAAATTGCTTACGTGTAGCCGCGATCAGAGGTGCTGCCAGCGATTCAGTGAGTTTGATTTCAGTCTTGCAACTTGGACAGATAATGATAGGTTCGGTCATGCTTGCCCTTTCTGGATTTGTTCGTCATTTTGCCAATAAACCGCCTGCTTCACGGTCAGCCACCCGAACGATTGGGTAACTGGCGAAGCAATAGAGACGGTAATCTCGACATCACGCCAGCCTCATGTGCAGTTATCCTCATGCTAATTGATTTGTAGCGTTTGTTTAGAGAAACGCTGAATAATTCACCTCGCCATAGGCCTTGGGGTGAGTTTTGTAGTTTTTGTCAAAAAATTGGCTTGTTTCTAGTATGAATCGCGGCGATTTTCGAGTCATTTTCCTTATTTCCCGTTTTCAAAACGCACCTTGGGTGTGTACGCTGAGTAACCACCGACGAGCCAGCATCAAATTAGCGAGACCAAACAGTGAGAGCAACTGGGCGGTATTTTTAGCCAATCCTTTGTAGCGCGCCTTGCGATGACGAAACAAGTTCTTCACCACATGGAAGGGATGCTCGACCTTGGCACGAATGCTAGCTTGGGTATGCTCAATCTTTTTCAGTAGTTCGCCCTCTGTCATGTTGGGCAATGCCTTGCGTTTCCCCGGTCGCATCGCGACATGCCAGGTCACGGGTAGCGCCAGGTTCTCTTCCCGCTTCTCGACTCCCGGATAGCCTGCGTCGCCAAAGACGTCGATTTCACCACCGTGCAGGAGCACCTGGGCTTGGGTGATGTCGTGTACGTTGGCCGCTGTGCCAATAACGGTATGAACGAGCCCTGACTGGGCATCGACACCAATGTGCGCTTCCATGCCGAAATGCCACTGGTTACCTTTCCTGGTCTGGTGCATCTCACCGTCCCGCTTCTCGTCCTTGTTCTTGGTTGAGGGCGCTGCTGCGATCAGTGTGGCATCGACGATCGTGCCTTCCCGAAGAAACAGACCTTTCTCGGCAAGATGGGCGTTGGTCGTATTGAAGACCGACTCAGTCAATTGATGCGTTTCCAGTAAATGGCGGAAGTTGAGAAGTGTGGTGGCATCCAGGGTTGTTTCGCAGCTTAAATCAACATCGACAAAGCGACGGATGGCCTGACTGTCATAAAGCGCATCTTCTATCCATTCGTCAGATAACCTAAAGCATTGCTGCACAACATATTTTTCCAATTCAGTCCAAGGCGTGATCACTTCGATTTCATTCAAAAATCGATCCCGGCGGGTCTGCTTCTTCCTGGCCGTGTATTCCAGTTCAGAAAAACTCGTTTACATCACTTTCTTCTCCTGAAAATCAGTTCAGTAACATTCTCTCAGATTGACCAATTATTCCAACCAGCGCGCGGGAATAAATCAGTGTTTCCATAGGTTTGGCGCTAGATCTGGATTGCTCATCGGTTCAACGTTTGGCACTTAAAGTGAAATTTCATTAATCATTACTTCTTCAATCCGACCCTTCTAACCATCAGGTCAATTACCTCGCCTAGTTGCTGCAAATATATTGCACTGAGCCGGGTCGCCGGTTTCCATCCCGCGCTTAAACCAGGCGACACGTTGTTCCGATGATCCGTGAGTAAAGGTCTCAGGCACTGCATACCCAAGTGCTTTCTTTTGGAGAGTATCATCTCCAATCGCGGTGGCCGCCGCAATAGCTTGCTCAATTTCACCGGGTTCGAGAATATGTTTCTGACTATCCGTGCGCTGCGCCCAAACTCCGGCATAACAGTCTGCCTGTAGCTCCAGTTTTACGCTCGCAGCATTCGCCTCTGCTTTGCTTGATGCCCGTTGTTTGATGGCATTAACCCTGGCGGAAATCCCTAGAAGATTCTGGACGTGGTGGCCCACCTCATGCGCCAGCACATAGGCTTCCGCAAATTCACCCGGCGCATGAAAACGATTTTGAAGTTCCGAGAAGAACGATAGATCGATATAGATTTTGCTGTCCAACGGGCAGTAAAACGGCCCCATGGCAGCGGCACCGTTACCGCATGCAGTTGTTGTGCTACCGGTAAAAAGCACTAGCTTCGGCTTGCGATATTCCTTGCCCTTTGCCGCAAATACTTCGCCCCATGTATCTTCCGTTTCTGCGAGAATCTTCGACACAAAAACGGCTGTCTTGTCATTTGCAGCAGGCTTGTGTGCGCTAACCTGCTGAACAGGGGCCGTCTGCTCCATCAAACCCAACAAAGTGGCCGGGTTCACGCCGGTTAAATAGCTTCCAATCAAGGCAAGCAAAACGCTTCCAATACCAATCCCTTTAATAAGCCCGCCGCCACGACGATCCTCAATATTTTCACTTTCTCTTTCATTGTCTAGCAGCATGATCTATCAGCATCCAAATTTTGGGGGGTATTTCATGAAACAGATTATAACTATGCACCTAGCAAACGGGTTGGGCGACAAACTGGTTCATCGCTGAATTTCGCTCAAAGTGAGATGTTCACGAAAATGCATCCACCTTATCTTTGCGAATACGACCTTGGTAATCACCTTTGTTTACTTACGCTTAAAAATTAAGCAGGATGTATGGATTATGTGGTCAAAAATCCACCAACACAACGACCGTTTTCCATCTCAATTTATCATGCAAAAAACAGCACGCAGTATTTTTGTCTATGGCCGATTTAACAGCAATGTTCCCTACCTCTAATCTGAAGTTCTTACTCGCTTTTTGACATAATGGAAGAGACTTCCAATTGCATCGCCACGTTGCAAAGCGTATTCTTTAGCTAACCCAACCAATAGAAATAGAAGCCGAGTCATGCCGAATCTAATCCCTCTCATTGAACAAGTACGGAGCATTCTCGTGGACCTAGCCATCAAATTTGGCTGCCGCGTTTGACATCTCCATTGCGCAACAGCAGCTTTATCAAGCTGCTAATTTTCCGCTTTCAGATTTCGCTGGCCTACCAGATGATCGCCGTGGTTGTCGGCTGGCACGTCTATCAATTAACGCACGACCCTTTTGCGCTGGGTCTGGTCGGATTGGCGGAAGTGATTCCCTACTTTTGTTGTGCGCTATTCGCGGGTTACGTCGTAGACCATCACTCCAGGCGAATGTTTGGTGTGCTGGCAAGCATCGTGCTAAGTTGCAATGCTCTGGTGCTGGTGTTTGTAGCCAGCGGCTGGATAGCGGGCACCACGCTAGTGTGGATCTATGGATCAATCGCCGCTGGTGGTATCGCCCGCGCCTTCATCGGCCCCTCTTACAGCGCACTGCTTGCTCTGACTTTGCCGCGTGAGCACTATGCGCGTGCCGCCGGTATCAGTAGTTCGGTTTTTCAGTCTGCGCTGGTGCTTGGTCCTACGTTGGGGGGAATACTCGTTGGCTGGGCCAGCCTTACTACTGCTTACATGGTGGCTTCGATCCTCAGCATCAGTGCCGCCGCTTCTTTATTCATGCTGCGCATCGCAGAGCCACCGAGAGCTGTGAGCGCACCGGTATTTTCCAGCATTGCTGAGGGGCTGCGCTTTGTGTTCAGCAACCAGATCATTCTAGGCGCGCAAGTGCTGGATATGTTCGCCGTGTTATTCGGCGGCGCGGTCGCCATGTTGCCAGTATTTATCCACGATGTATTCCATTATGGTCCAGAAGGCTTGGGCATCCTGCGCGCAGCACCTGCGATAGGCGCCATCACCACCGGTGTTTTACTTGCACGCCATCCCGTGAACCAGAATGCAGGCAGGATATTATTGGCATCTGTCGCCGGGTTTGGTGTATGCATCATTTTGTTCGCTCTCACCAGCCATTTTTGGGTGGCGGCCTTCTTGCTGATGCTCTCTGGCGTGTGCGATGGCGTTTCGATGGTGCTGCGTACCACTATTATGCAGTTGATGACGCCAGACGCTATGCGGGGTCGTGTTTCTGCGATCAACGGCATTTTTATCGGCTCGTCCAACGAGCTGGGCGCTTTCGAATCCGGCTTGGCTGCCCGGGTGATGGGATTAGTTCCCTCTGTAATTTTTGGTGGAGTAATGTCTTTGGCTATCGTCGCAGCAACGGCGCGTCTGGCACCTAAATTGCGCAAATTGAATCTGCAACAGTTACGCTAGGGAAACGCTGATTTATCCATCCGTTCTAATGATTTTGGATCATGGATTTTGGAAAATACTTCGGGGTTGATCGCAGAAGCCAGGTCATGCAAACTTGTTTTTCCGAACAGGAATACGCAGCAGAAAGAAACAAACTCGCGCGACCGATTTCTGACTGCGAAAGAAGCAGTAATTCCGTGAACGTGTGCTATCAGGTTACCGTCAAGAAAAAAGCAATAGGAAATTAAAATTGACTCAATCCATTATTCACCCTGATAATCTGCTCATGACCTCCCTAAAAGCCGTTTCACACAACAAAGTTCTGCTGAACGCACACCCTCGAGTGGTGTGGCATATGAGTATTGTGGCCTGGAGAATTAGCAGTTAAGTACTATCGACATTAGCAGTTTCCGAAGGCCACAGAGTATTTCTGTGGCCTTTTTGTTTTTATATCGTTTGGAGTACAAGTATGTCGCTTCCCGCCGCATTTGTTTCAGTCATTCTTATCTGGTCTACTACACCGCTTGCCATCAAGTGGAGCGCAATAGGGGTCGGCTTTAGTTTTGCAGTTCTTTCGCGCATGGCAATAGGCGCGCTATTATGTGTTGCACTGCTGGTTATACTGCGTATTCGTTTCCCATTGCATCGTAAGGCGCGTCTAAGCTATCTGGCCAGCGGATTAAGCATGTTCGGTACGATGGCACTGACGTATTGGTCTTCCCAGTATGTCAGTTCCGGCATGATCTCCGTACTATTTGGTTTATCGCCGTTAATTACCAGCTTGGGAGCGGCTTTGTGGCTAAAGGAAGAAGCAATAACTCCGAGCAAAATAGTAGGTATGTTGCTGGGCCTGGCCGGTCTGGTTCTAGTGTTTCGCGGTGGGTTGGATCTAGGTAATGGCGCAACTGTGGGTTTGGTCGCACTATTCATTGCGGTGGTAATGCAATCTCTCGGTTTGGTATGGATCAAACGGATAAGCGATGATAGTCCGCCGCTGGCGATGACGCTTGGCACTTTGATTGTGGCATTGCCGCTGTTTTTATTGGTATGGTGGCTGGCTGATGGGCACTGGCCTGCTTTGTTACCCGAACGGGCAGTAGCGGCTACTTTGTACTTGGGAATATTCGGATCGCTATTAGGCTTTACACTGTATTACTACATGATCAAACATATGCAAGCAGGGCGAATAGCTTTGATAACGCTCGTAACACCGGTGTTGGCATTGCTACTTGGCCATGGCTTGAATAATGAGACGGTGCTGCCACATGTATGGATGGGTACGGCAAGTATTGCGCTCGGATTATGCCTGCATCGCTGGGGAGGGCGGTGGCTAGCTTGACTGAGTGTTGCAAGCCGGATGGGTATACACGATATCTATTTTCTATATCTCAATTCATTATTCAATAATACAGGCAGGGACATTTGTTCAGAACTATTAACCTGACTTCTACTATCAATCATAACATGTAAGGGTTAAGCAGTGAGCAGTGTTGCATAGTAGAGCTGCGTAAATTTTGCAGGATGCAGATAGCCCAATCTTTTCGGATATGTTGCCTAATGTAGAAGATCCAGATGTACTCGCCAATCTCCTGTTTTGCTTGTTGCTGTATCTTGAATTTATCGTAATGCACTAGTTTAAACTCTAGCGTTCCTCAAAAAATTTTCGTCGGCTTATGCTTGCATCATCCAGAATTCAAAACGTATGCGACCACTTTTAGTGCTCACAGAAATACCTCCACCATGGACCTCAATAATGGATTTTGTTATGGCTAGTCCCAGCCCTGCACCCGCATTGTTTCCTTGACGTGAGGGATCAATATGATAAAAACGATCAAACAACCGATCCAAATGCTCTTTATCAATATCGGCACAGGGGTTTTCAATAATTAGGCAAATTTTCTTTTCATCTTTCACTCGGATATCAACTGTGATTACCTGATCAATGGGTGTGTGTTGTATCGCGTTGGACATCAGATTATTAATCGCCCGCCGTATCATAAGCTTATCACCCGAAATAATAGTCGCTCCATGACTAACCATCTGTATACACTTTTCCTCGGTAAGGGGTTCATAAAACTCAATTAATTGAGCAACCTCTTTAGCCAAATCTATGGGTTCCCGGTGTGGAATAATTAAGTCATTTTCTGCTTTGGCCAGAAATAACATATCGGAAACCATCCGGGCCAGCCTGTCATATTCCTCAAGATTTGAAATCAATATTTCTTGATAGTCTTCCAAAGATCTTGGCTTAGCTAACATGACTTGAGTTTGCGTCATTAAATTACTGACCGGCGTACGCAACTCATGCGCCAAATCGGAAGAAAAATCTGATAATCGTTGAAAAGATTTTTCAAGTCTAGACAACATCTTATTGAAAGACTCAGCCATATGCATCAATTCTTTAGGGAGACTTTCAACCTTCAATCTTTCAGAAAGACGATTGGCTGTGATAATTTGGGTGAGATGATCAAAATCGCGAATTGGAGATAGGCCTCGACGGACAGCCAACCAACCCAGCAAACTCATAAGCAAGATGCCTATAATGAGAGCGAGCCATAATGTTTGATTGAAGCGAGTAATGAATTTCTGGTGATGCGCAATATCCAGCGCAATTGCAACGATCAGGGTGGGGCTTTGCTTGTCATGGGAAGACATTGAAACTGCGAGGCCACGATAAGTTTGAGAGCCATCTCGCCATTTATATAACTTGGCTTCTTCACTCCCTCCAGACAAGGAACGTTGGTCGATAATTGTATTAGGGAAATTCGCTTCGCCTCGGCCATAGATTTTTTCACCTGTGGCTGTATACACCGCAACCGAAAGCGCATGATGACCAATTAAGGCGTCATTGAGCTGCGAAGGTACAGATTTAAGCGCTGATACGGATTCAATCTTCTGCAAGGCATAACGGATGAGCTCAAGCTTCCCATGAATTTCGGCTATATCCTCTTCAGCAAAATGGCGTTCAACAGACAATCCGGCGATAGTACCTACGGTGATAAGAACAGTACTTGAGAGTGCCGCAAACAGAAGAGTAATTCGCCATGTGATTGATGGGCGCAACATTTAGTCATCTAGGTCCATAAGTACATAGCCCATGCCACGTACAGTTCGAATGAGTTTGGGTTCGAAGTGATCATCCATTTTAGCTCGTAGGCGACGGACAGCCACCTCAATGACATTTGTGTCACTGTCAAAATTCATATCCCAAATTTGGGATGCGATCAAGGAACGAGGTAAAATTTCACCACGACGCCGAAGCAATAATTCCAACAAAGCAAACTCTTTTCCCGTAAGCTCTATTCGCTTTCCGCCTCGCTTGAGTTTCCGACGTTGAAGATCTAATACCAAGTCAGCGACTTGTACAATGTCCGGGTCTCTTACCTTACCTCTCCGTAACAATGTCCTCACTCGTGCCAGCAATTCTGAGAAGGCAAATGGTTTGATCAGATAATCATCTGCGCCCAGCTCCAACCCTTTAACTCTGTCATCTATCCCATCTCTGGCTGTCAGGAATAAGACTGGCATATTTTTATCAGCTCGACGTATGGTTTGAATGATCTCCCAACCATTAATGTTTGGCAGCATGACATCCAGTATTATCAAATCATAAGCTTCCGTCAGCGCCAGATGTTTTCCATCCAAACCATCTCTTACGAGATCTGTGACAAAGCCTGCTTCAGATAAACCTTGTTTGAGGTATTTACCCGTTTTGGGTTCGTCTTCAACAATCAGAATTCTCATAAATAAATGCGTCTAATGGTCAACCTGAATTCTGCATGAATATTTCTTTGACCGGTACCATTTTGCCTAATCTTACAATTTTGTAATCTTCAGGTAATCATTTTGACAGCTTCGAAGTTCTAATATGTTCGCTTTGCTATTCAGCAGCTCGGATTGGTAGCAAGCACAACTTAGTAACCCAGCTTGCTATTAACATTGAGCGGCTCTGCAGTTAGATGAAGAATCAAAACTGGCACATCAACATTAATGAGATGGAATTTGAATTTGAGTATGACTATTCCTATGGCTTCAAGTTTGGTGAGTATTCCAAGAGTGCTAGTTACCTTATTTTTTATCAGTGTAACCCTCAACGGTTGCGCGTCTTTTTCCAAAGACGGAGGACTTGGCGCAGTTCAGAAAACCACTAAAGACTTTATAAGTAAGGATATTCAGTGGGTCAAATCTCTAGAAGACCAGGATTCTGTGCAATCTCGTACTGAAGAGCTATTAAAAAAACCACTCACGGTAAATGATGCAGTGCAGATTGCCTTATTCAACAATAAAGGTCTACAGGCGGCATTCTATGATTTAGGCATCTCTGAAGCAGATCTGGTACAGACAGGCAAACTACCTAATCCACGCTTTGCCATGCTGCATACCAAAAATAATGGTGACTACAAAATCGAACAATCATTCACATTTAATATTTTTTCTTTACTGACCATGCCCAAAGCACTCCAGATCGAAAAACGGCTGTTTGAGCAAACACAACGACAAACTGCGATGGAAGTATTACGGTTGGCTAATGAGACCCGCAAAGCATATTTCAAGGCAGTGGCTGCAGATCAAAGCACGCATTACATGCAACAAGTTAGAACTGCGGCAGAAGCCAGTGCAGAACTGGCCCGTAATATGGTGAAGGCCGGCAATTGGAGAAAACTAGACCAGGCACGGGAACAAGGATTTTATGCAGATGCTGCACTGGGAGTTGCTCGTGCCGAGCGGAACAAAATCACTGCCTACGAAGAGTTGACCAGGCTTATGGGCCTATGGGGCAAACAGACTCAGTTCACGCTTCCTGAAAGATTGCCGGACTTACCGTTAACTGTAGATGAATCAAACAACATCGAACAAACCGCCATGGATCAGCGTCTTGATCTGCAGTCCCTCCGATTACAAACTGAAGCGCTAGCCAATCAGCTGGGCTTAACCAAAGCCACGCGCTTTATCAATGTATTGGAAGTTGGACCTGCACGCGTACTTGAAGGTAAAAGATCAGACCCTTACAAGAAAGGCTTCGAGATTACCTTTGAGATACCCATTTTCGATTGGGGCACCGCTCGGGTAGCCAGAGCCGAAGCAATTTATATGCAGGCCATAAATATTCTTGCTGAGACAGCGGTAAATGCACGTTCAGAGGTGCGCCAAAGCTACAAGCTATATCGTTCCAATTATGATATTGCAAAGCATTATCGGGATGAGATTGTACCTATTCGCAAACGTATTTCTGCTGAAAACCAGCTTCGTTATAACGGCATGTTGATCAGTGCATTCGAATTATTAGTGAATGCTCAATTACAAGTCAGCACTGTCAACAGCTATATCGAAGCGCTGCGTGATTTTTGGTTATCGCAAAGCGATTTAGAAATGGCCCTGATTGGTAAACCTCTGTTTTCCAGTGGGACTGGCTCACCAATGAGGGACAACCAGATGAGCATGAGTCATTAGGCAAGTATTCCAGAAATAAGGATATTAGATATGGTCACAAGGCGTAACTTCCTGTTGGGAGCAAGTGCAGCAGGGGTTGCTTTATCAGCAGCCAAGGTAAGTTCAGTGGCAATGGCTGCCTTGCCTCAAATTGTCTCAATGGAAACCCCGGATACACAGCCGCCGTTAATGCCAGAAAATGGACGCCCTTACAACCCCGTTGTTACGCTCAATGGCTGGACATTGCCATGGCGCATGAACAACGGCGTCAAAGAATTTCATCTAGTGGCAGAACCGGTAGTTCGTGAGATGGCTCCGGGCATGAAAGCGCATCTATGGGGCTATAACGGCCAAAGCCCAGGACCTACCATTGAAGTTGTAGAGGGTGATCGAGTGCGTATATTTGTTACCAACCGTTTACCTGAACATACGTCTATCCATTGGCATGGACAGCGATTGCCGAACGGTATGGATGGCGTCACAGGGTTGACCCAAGCTGGTATCAATCCCGGTAAGACATTTGTTTATGAATTTGAAGCCAAACGACCCGGCACTTTCATGTATCACCCGCATGCTGATGAAATGACGCAAATGGCCATGGGCATGATGGGCTTCTGGGTGACCCATCCAAAGAATCCCAAATTCATGGCGGTAGATCGTGATTTCGTATTTTTACTTAATTCTTTCGACATCGATCCCGGTAGCTATACGCCAAAGATTACCACCATGCTCGACTTCAACTTGTGGGCATTTAATAGCAGGGTTGCTCCAGGAATTTCACCCATGGTGGCTGGCCAGGGGGATCGAGTACGTATCCGTGTGGGTAACCTAACGATGACCAACCATCCGATGCATTTACACGGTCACGAATTTGTTGTTGTTGGGACAGACGGAGGATGGACGCCACCAAATTCTCGCTGGCCGGAAGTTACCGCTGATATAGCAGTGGGCCAAATGCGCGCGTTTGAATTTATTGCTGATGAGCCTGGTGATTGGGCATTTCATTGTCACAAGAGCCATCACACTATGAATGCCATGGGTCATGACGTACCTACAATGATTGGAGTGGATCAAAGCAAGCTTGTCGACAGAATAACATCGCTGATTCCTGATTACATGAGCATGGGTGAAAGCGGCATGGCGGATATGGAGACGATGGAAATGCCTTTGCCAGATAACACCTTACCGATGATGTCCGGTCAGGGGCAGTTCGGTGGCATCGGAATGGGCGGAATGTTTACGACCGTTAAAATCCGCGAAGGTCTTGCGCGTAACGATTACAAAGACCCCGGTGCTTATCAGCATCCTGTTGGCACCGTGGCTTATGAAATGAATAGTGAATTACCGCCTGTACAAAGGCAAACTGCAACCCTATCTGGAGATGAGATAGAATTTAAAGCGCGTAAACCCGTAAGTCATGGTGAACATTAGAAACGTTGGTACAACAAGTTTCCTCATGTTTCTGTTTTCACTCGTTGCTGCTGAAAGTTATTGTCAATTCGATTAATGTGCGCTCAGCCCAATGCTTCAGCCTTCATGTAGACAGGGGAAATATAATAATCGATATCAATGTGCTGTAGACCCACCCGTAAACGCTGAGATGATAGGGCAAGGTTTAGTTCGACCCGTATCTTCGCATTCGTGGATTAAATGAGTGAGGATACCTTGCATGCGTTCAAGGTCGACGATCCGCTTATTAATATCGCCGAGACGGGTGCTTGCAATCTTACGAATTGCAGCCCTGTCAGTACCGTGCTCCAATGCGAGCAAGGATGCAACTTCAGCCAATGTAAAACCAAGATCTTGTGATCGTTTTATAAACCGTATGCGCTCAACGAGGGCAAGCGGATACTGCCGGAACGCCATACCATTTGGCACAGGTGTAGGGAGCAGATTCAATTTTTGATAATAACGGACCGTCTCAATACCAACTTCCGCAGCACGAGCCAAGCGGCCGATCGTTAACTGTTCAACTTCTTTTTTCATGAATTTTCTCCGGTGTTAAAATAACGCTTGACTCTGGGGTTGGGCACAGGGTTTAGGATGGACCTGTCTTCAAACTATGTCAAGAGGTGGAGTTATGAAAAGCAATGAACAAGGCGCTTGTTGCAACCATTCAAGTCATGAAAAAAAGATTATTGCCGAACCCGCGATTTCTGAAAAATCGTACATCGATCCCGTCTGTGGGATGAAGGTATCGGCCAACAGCAAAAAGTCGGTTGAATTTGACGGCACCGTCTACTATTTTTGTAGCGACAGCTGTGTTGCCAAATTCCGTGTCAATCCCAAGCAATACCTGAACAAGTTGGCAGCGACCGATATCAAGCAGACGGTGTCGCAGCATGAAGTTGCAAAGGACGCAATCTTTACCTGCCCGATGCACCCTGAGGTGCAGCAAGTTGGTCCCGGCAGTTGCCCGAAGTGCGGGATGGCACTGGAGCCGATGGAGGTAACTGCAGAAGAAGATACCACCGAGCTTGACGATATGACCCGTCGCCTTTGGGTGAGCACAGCACTGACCGTACCGTTGCTGATACTGACAATGGGTGAAATGATTCCAGGGCTAAACTTTCAGAATTGGCTAGGAATGACCGTCTTTAGCTGGTTGCAAGCCGCGCTTGCGACACCGGTCGTTCTGTGGGCAGGATGGCCATTTTTTGAGCGCGCCTTGGCATCATTCCGTACTTGGAATCTTA